>NZ_JBFVFE010000032.1:0-47566 GCF_052728615.1 Mariniflexile sp.
TGTATCTGGCAGAAACCCTTATGATACCAAAACCATTTTTGGAGTTGAAACCTTAAACAAACAGTTACAATCTTAACCAAAGCATAATATAAACTGTGGGAAACCCGTAACTAAAACTCACAATAATTTATTAACTTTAATTAATGTAGAAACAATTAAAACAGACCCCATGAAAACACTTACAACGCTTCTAGTTTACAGCCTAATGCTTATGGCAGTTACAAACTGCAAAAGCGACGACGACACCCCCACAAACCCCATAGATCAATTGCCACCACCCACACAAACTGGTGAGAACACCTTTGGGTGTTTGATTAATGGAGATCCTTTATTTATAACTAATAGTAATAAAATAACAGCTATTTATCAGGGAGGCTTTGTTCAATTTGGGGGGGAAGGGGTTTATATAGTTGCTTTAGACCCTTTTACAACTAATATTCCTTATGATTTTCTTGACATTGGTGAAGGTACAGCTAGAGCCAGATACACAAAAGAAATTCAAGAAAGTACATTTTGTTATTATGAATATGGTAATACTTACGAAGGATTTATAAAGTTCTCTAAAATAGATAAAACAAACTATATAATCTCAGGAACCTTTGAATTCTCAACTAAAAAAGATGGTTGTCCAGATATCAAAATTACCAATGGTCGCTTTGATATGAAATATATACCATAAACTTCTAACTAATAATCTAAAAAACCAAACATTATGAAAAAACTATTCTTGTTTGCAATCTTTCTGTTTTCTTTTTCTCAAAGTTTTTCACAAAATAATGATTATTATAATAGAATGCAACATGTTTTTGGTAACATTGATAAAACCAAAGTAACCACAGGCTACCTAAAGGAATTTGTGATACGTTTTAATGAGGTAGAAGTCTACAATGGTATAATAAGTTCCAATAATTTAGTTGATAAAACCCAATGGCAATCGCTTTACAGTTCGCTTTATACCATGCGGGTGGGTACGGTAGCCCAAAATATGGTAGCACCAAATACTGTTTTTGATAACCTTAAAACCCAACAAGCCAACAGTACCGAAGATGTTTTATTGGCAGCACAATATTACAATTACCAGCAATACAAAACCAACGCGGTTAGCAATGGCGATGTTACCGTAAGTAATGACCGTATTTATGATGTATCTGGCAGAAACCCTTATGATACCAAAACCATTTTTGGAGTTGAAACCTTAAACAAACAGTTACAATCTTAACTAAAGTATAACATAAACTGCGGGAAACCCGTAACTAAAACTCACAATAATTTATTAACTTCAATTTATGTAGAAACAATTAAAACAGACCCCATGAAAACACTTACAACACTCTTAATTTACAGCCTAATGCTTATGGCAGTTACAAACTGCAAAAACGATGACGACACCCCAACAAACCCAATAGATCAACTCCCGCCACCAACACAAACTGGGGAGAATACCTTTGGGTGTTTGGTTAATGGAGAGCCTTCCGTGATAACCAACACTAACCAACAAGTAGCTATTTTCCAACAAGGTCAGCTTCAATTTGGTGGGGGGGGCATAACTATGATTTTAGGTGATCCAATAGAAATTAATGAGGAATATGATTTAACAGGTAAGGCTAGATTTTTTGTTGATCCAAATCCTCAATTAGGATGTCATTATGACTTCCAAGACTCATATGAAGGAAATTTAATATTTAGTAAAATAGATAGAGTTAATTATTTCATTTCAGGAACATTTTCATTTTCTACTGTTACTAATAATTGTGAAGATATAAACATCACCAACGGACGCTTCGATATGAAATACATCCCATGATATAAAATTTTAAACATCTTAATCCATTCTAATTATGAAAAAACGACTCGTTTTTACACTACTCTGTATTACCTTTTTTAGCGGTAATGCACAAAATAATGATTACTACAACCGCATGCAACATGTGTTTGGTAATATTGATAAAACCAAGGTTACCACAGGTTATTTAAAGGAATTTGGCATCCGTTTTAATGAGGTAGAAGCCTATAATGGTGTAATCAGTACCACCAATTTAGTTGATAAAATCCAATGGCAACCATTCCTGTATATCGACCTAGCTCAATATAAATTTAGACAAGAATCTTTAAATATCTTAACCAAAACATAACATGAACTGTGGGAAACCCGTAACTAAAACTCATAATAATTTAGTAGCTTTAATTTACTTATAAACAAATAAAATAAACCCCATGAAAACACTTACAACGCTTCTAGTTTACAGCCTAATGCTTATGGCAGTTACAAACTGTAAAAACGATGACGACACCCCAACAAACCCAATAGATCAACTCCCGATAGCTACACAAACTGGTGAAAACACCTTTGGTTATTTAAACAATGGTAACCCTATTAGCATTACTAATAGTAGACAAATTACTGCCATATATCAAGGAGGTGGAATTCAGTTTGGAGCGGGGGGGGGTTTACATAGTTGTATTAGATCCTTTTACAATTAATACACCATATTACTTTAAGGGAATTGGAGAAGGTATATCCAGAGCAAAATTTACAAAACAAAATCAGGGGACCGAAATCTGTTACTATGAATATATTGACACATACGAGGGGTATGTTACTTTTTCGAAAATAGACAAAACAAATTATATCATCTCAGGTACATTTGAATTTTCAACGGACACTGACAGCTGTGAAATAGTCAATATAACCAATGGTCGCTTCGACATGAAATATATCCCTTAATAAATTTCTAATATTTTTAAACCAACCATTATGAAAAAATTAATCTTATTTGGAATCTTTCTGTTTTCTTTTTTTCAAATTTTTGCATAAAACAATAACTATTATAATAGGATGCAATATGTTTTTGGTAATATTGATAAAACCAAGGTTACCACAGGCTATCTAAAGGAATTTGGCATCCGTTTTAATGAGGTAGAAGCCTACAATGGTGTAATCAGTACCAACAATTTAGTTGATAAAACCCAATGGCAATCACTTTATAGTTCGCTTTACACCATGCGTGTGGGAACAGTAGCCCAAAATATGGTAGCACCAAATACTGTTTTCGACAACCTTAAAACCGAACAAGCCAACAGTACCGAAGATGTTTTAGTGGCAGCACAATATTACAATTACCAACAATATAAAACCAATGCGCAAACCAATGGCGATGTTACGGTAAATAACGACCGTATTTATGATGTAGCGGGCAGAAACCCTTATAATACCAAAACCATTTTTGGAGTTGAAACCTTAAACAAACAGTTACAATCTTAACCAAAGCATAACATGAACTGCGGGAAACCCGTAACTAAAACACACAATAATTTATTAACTTTAATTTATGTGGAAACAATTAAAACAGACCCCCATGAAAACACTTACAACACTCTTAATTTACAGCCTAATGCTTATGGCTTTTACAAACTGCAAAAGCGACGACGATAATTTAACCCCTTTAGAACTACTACCACCAATTACACAAACTGGGGAGAATACGTTTGGGTGTTTGGTTAATGGAAAAGCAAAAATCCCTAATAACACCTCAAACATGTCAGCTATTTATCAAGGGGGTGGGATTCAAATAAGTGGTGAAATCATTACAAACGAAGTTATAGAAAGCATTTTAATAATTGTACTAGACCCATTTGAAGTAAAACAGAATTACAGTTTAACAAACCTCCCAAATCAAAAGGCTAATTTTTTGATTAGTTCAAATCAAAATAGATGCTTATATGATTTTGATAACACATTTGAAGGCTCTATAAATTTTTCCAAAATAGACAAAACAAACTATATCATCTCAGGAAGCTTTGAATTCTCAACTAAAAAGGATGGTTGTCCAGATATCAAAATCACCAATGGTCGCTTTGACATGAAATATATTCCATAAAAACCTAAAGCTATTAATCTAAAAACCAATCTAAATGAAAAAATTATTAATTTTCACGCTACTATTTGTTCAGTTATTCTTTAGTAATGCTCAAAACAGCGATTACTATAACCGTATGCAGTATGTTTTTGGCAACATTGATAAAACCAAAGTTACCACAGGCTATCTCAAAGAGTTCGGTATTCGTTTTAATGAAGTGGAAGCTTATGACAGTGTTATTAGTTCTGGAAATCTTGTTGATAAAACACAATGGCAATCGCTTTAGATTTAACACAAACATAACATGAACTGTGGGAAAACCGTAACTAAAACTGATAATAATTTAGTAGTTTTAATTTACTTATAAACAAATAAAATAAACCCCATGAAAACATTTACAACACTTATAGTTTTTAGCCTAATGCTCATGGCAGTTACAAACTGCAAAAACGACGACGACACCCCATCAAACCCTATCGACAAGTTGCCACCTGCTACCCAAACTGGCGAAAATACTTTTGGATGCCTTGTGAATGGGAAACCTTTCGTAGTATCAAATACAACAAATATGACAGCAATATATCAAGGAGGTGGGCTTTCAATAGCAGGAGAAATAGATGTCAATAATTTTTTCTCCGAAGTAAGTATATTTATTAGTGAATCGATTATCGGACAGCAAATAGCTGAGAATATTACATATACTCTTAATAATGATAACACAATGAAAGGGCAGTACTATAGAGAAGATAAAAACTGTTTTTACTATACAACTTTATCTGAAAAAGGGTTTGTAGAAATAAAAAAATTAGATAAAGTAAATTTTATTGTTTCAGGAACATTTGGGTTTCAAGCAATTTCAGATGATTGTAAAGAAATAATAAGTATTACTAATGGAAGGTTTGACCTGCAATATATTCCGTAATAACATAATCTTTTTAATCCATTTTAATTATGAGAAAACTATTAATTTTTACATTCTTTTTTATTGCCTTTTATTTATGTAATTCACAAAACACAGATTATTATAATAGAATGCAACATGTTTTTGGTAATATTGATAAAACCAAAGTTACCACAGGCTATCTAAAGGAATTTGGCATCCGTTTTAATGAGGTAGAAGCCTATAATGGTGTAATCAGCACCAACAATTTAGTTGATAAAACCCAATGGCAATCGCTTTACAGTTCGCTTTATACCATGCGTGTGGGAACAGTAGCCCAAAATATGGTAGCACCAAATACTGTTTTCGACAACCTTAAAACCGAACAAGCCAACAGTACCGAAGATGTTTTAGTGGCAGCACAATATTACAATTACCAACAATATAAAACCAATGCGCAAACCAATGGCGATGTTACGGTAAATAACGACCGTATTTACGATGTAGCGGGCAGAAACCCTTACGATACCAAAACCATTTTTGGGGTTGCCCCTTTAAAAAAGCAGTTACAGGGTAATACCTTTACATTTAAATTACCAAGTTCATTAATATATTCAAATTCTGGACTTACAATCTCACAAGTGCAAGTTGATTTTGATAATGGGCAAGGTTACCAAACCATTGCGCTTAACACCGCTCAAAGTATTACGTATACTTCTGGAGGCGAAAAGGAACTTAAAGTGAAGTTTGTGTATAGTGGTGGACCAACCTTATACAGCCATTCCAAAATTTGGGTAGATTATATAGCGCCACAAGGTGGCACAACAGCAAGATTTAATGGTTCTGGTAAAACAACCCAAATTATTACAGGCAACCCTTGGCAGGGGAGCAGTACTTCAGGCTTGGTAACCGTAGAGCTTGCGCCAGGGCATACCCAATTAACCAAACCGTTGATTGTAGTGGAAGGCTTTGACCCCGATAATAGTTTTAATTACAACAGATTGATAAATACCGCAAATGTTGGAGGTATAAATCGAGTAATCAATTTAGGTTCAGAATTAACTCTAAACCAAGCTATTGAAGATGAGGGCTATGATTTGGTATTTATAGATTTTTTAAACAGCACCGATTATATACAGCGTAACGCTTATATGGTAGAAAAAGTAATAGCTTGGGTAAATACTGAGAAAAACAAAAATAACAATCCAAATGTAGAAGAAAATGTAGTGCTGGGTATGAGTATGGGTGGTTTGGTAGCACGTTATGCCTTGCGGGATATGGAAATTAACCAAGAAACCCACGACACTAAACTATACATAAGCCACGATGTACCGCACCAAGGGGCTAATGTGCCTTTGGCATACCAAGCCATGGTAAGGCATTTGGTGGGCGAGCAAATTAGCTTGCCAGTATTTTTTAGCCTATTTAATGTTAATATTTTGGATATTACAGACATTGCCCCCGATTTGGAAGACGGGTTGGCACTGTTGCAAAGTCCAGCAGCACAACAAATGCTCATTTACCAATTACAAGGTACAGGAGATAATGTTTCTATAAACAACAGCACATTACATGATAGTTTTAGTACAGAATACAGTAATATGGGGTATCCCCAACAAAATGGTATAAGAAACATTGCCATTGCCAATGGGTCTGAATGTGGTACGCCTCTGGGTTTTGCAGATAATGCTACTATATTGGATGTTAATGAAAAAATAGATTTACCGTATGTGATTTCTATTCTTACCTTAGGCACAATTAATGCTTTATCTGTAAACCCTTTAAAATTTCTTTCTACTGTGGTTTCAACAAATACAGACATCAAAGCACAATTCAATTTAAAAGCACTTCCAAACCTACAATCCAAAAATATTTACTAAGGAAAGATTTTTATTAGAAAAGCCGTTTTAGGTTTTATAATTATTTATGAAGATTTAATAGACGAGGAAACAGTTAATTCTTCCCCATCTATGTTGCCGTTAGATAATGCCAATGGTGGTATATATGATATTAATGCGCTTGTTCCTTTACCACCAGTAATACAGGGCTTTCTTGTAGAAGACCAATTTAATTTTATACCAACGTTTAGTAGTTTAGACATTGGGGGTGGCAACCAAACTATAGGTATAGGAGATTTGAATAAGGCATATTCTCCTTTGTCTCCACCCAAAGCTCCTAAAAATAGCCCTTTTGATAATTTTTATACAAACCCTTTAAGTAGTGAGCAACATATCCAGTTTACATTAAACAATGGTAACTGGCTTATGGATGAGTTAAAAAATAATGTAGCTTTTTATTCTTGTGCTTCAACTGCTTGTACAGGGACGTTGGGTTTAAAAATTTTGGGGGCAAACCAGATTTGTAATCCTAATTCACAAACATATACAGTAGATAATTTATCGCCAAGTGCTACTGTTAACTGGAGTGTTACACCATCTGGTAGTTTTACTTTAATACAAAATGGTAACAATGCAACATTAACACCAGTAGGAGGTTACAATGGGAATGCTATTTTAACAGCATCTGTAGGCTCTAATTGTGAAAATGTTTTAATAACCAAAACAATTTGGGTAGGTGTACCCAGTACAATTAATGAATTATCCCACGTTCCCGTATTTGGCTGTACCATGGGAGAAATAAATGCGCAGCAATCACCGGATATTGAGGGTGTTTATCAGTATGAATGGATTATTTCGGGGGGCAAAGTGGTAATTCCAAACGTTAATAGTAGTACTTATAATGGTATAAGCACTGTTTTTGTGGACCCTATAGATAGCAGTTATGGAATGACTGTAAAAATTAGGGCTAGGAATAACTGTGGCGTATCGGCATGGTACACCAAAAATATACCAACAGATTGTGATGGCGGCGGCGGCGTAACACCACTGCGCTTTAGTTCTAATAACAAAACTTTAAGTGATGAACATAATTTAGATACCGATTTTAACAATTCTAAGATAGCTGTATATCCAAATCCAGCTAATCAACAAATAACGGTTTACACGCCTTCCAGAAAATATGACCTAATACGGATTGTTGACGTAAATGGACGTATTTTGATTGAAAAAAATATAACCGAAAATACTTCTCAAATAGATGTGTCAAGGTTATCTAACAACATCTATTTTATTCAGATAGAAGGCGAAATCAATACGACACAAAAACTTGTAATTCAAAATTAAAAGCTTCAAATCTTGTAAGGTTTAAAAAAAACTTACAAGATTTGTTTTTTAATTGCTCCGCCTTCCTATGCAACAACCGTGTTAACTTAATAGATAAATCGGTAAATATAAGTGTGAATTTGCTTATTTTTAAGTGCGTTAGGGATTGGAGCATTTGTTTGAGCTCTTTTGGCGACCGTAGGAGCAAAAAAGCGAGTGCGGAAAGCACGACCTGGTTCCTGAACTTGTTTCAGGATAAAGGTAACGCCCAAATAATTAAGTTTATATTTTATGCTGAAACCTGTTGTCGATTTATTATTTCCGAAAGTATGTTATGCATGCCTAAACTTGCTGAACGATAATGAGGACACCATTTGTGTTAATTGCAGGCACGACTTACCTGTTACCAATTTTCATTTTGATAACGAAGATGCTGTTAAAAAAGTACTTTATGGGCGTGCAAAAATTGAAAACGGTACAGCACTTTTTCGGTTCGAAAAAAAGGGTTTGGTGCAACAACTTATTCATGGGTTGAAATATAAAGGGTATGAAACCATTGGTTTTTTGTTAGGAAATTGGTTGGGTGGCGAATTAAAGGGTTTGGATAATTACAAATCCATTGATGTCGTTATTCCTGTGCCTTTGCATAAAAATAAGCTAAAGAAAAGAGGCTACAACCAAGTGGCTAAATTTGGACAGCAAATTGCCAAAGCTTTAGATGCCGATTATAGAGATGACGTGCTTATAAAAGTAACCAACAACACGTCGCAAACCATTAAAAACAGGTTTGCCCGTTGGAACAATACCGATGAATTGTTCGCCATAAAAAACCCTGAACCTTTAGAAAACAAACACGTGCTTTTGGTTGATGATTTAATAACCACAGGCGCTACTTTGGAAGCCTGTATAACTGTATTGAACCATGCAAAAAACATTAAAATTAGTATTGCTACCATGGCAATAGCCTAAACAGTTAACCGTTATATCTCTAAAATTATGTAGGTTTGCAACATATTTAAAATTGGTAATGAACAAAACCCTTTCAAATTTTATTTTACTTGTATTTATTGGTCTTGTAATTGTTAATTGCGCCAATAGAGGCACTCCGGAAGGTGGCCCTAAGGACGAAAAACCGCCTAAAATTGTTGATGAAATCCCTAAAAACTTCAGCACAAACTTTAAGGGCAAGGTCATTAAGATTTATTTTGATGAGTATATAAAGATTAAAGACCTACAAAAACAGCTTATTATTTCGCCACCAATGACAACCCAACCGGAAATTACACCGCTAGGTGGTGCCAGCAAATTTATAACTATTAAAATTTTTGACACGCTTCAACCCCATACCACTTATGCCTTTAATTTTGGAAACAGTATTGTTGATAATAATGAAGGAAATCCGTACCCCTACTATCGTTATGTGTTTTCTACTGGCAGTTATATTGATTCGCTAAGCGTAAAAGGCACTATAATGGACGCCTTGAAAAAACAGACCGAACCTTTTGTAAACGTGGCGCTTTATGAGGTAGATTCTACCTTTAACGATTCCATAGTTTACACGAAAGTACCCAAATACATTACCAATACTCTCGATAGTGTCACTACGTTTTCCATCGATAATATTAAAGCCGGAAAATACATGATCATGGCTTTAAAAGATGGTAATAGCGATAATAAATTTCAACAAAAAACAGACCAAATCGCCTTTTATAAAAGCATTATAACAGTACCTACAGATACATTATATACCCTTAAATTATTTGGGGAAGATTTAGATTTAAAACCTTCCAGACCCTTTTTGGCGGCTTCGGAAAAAATTGCTTTTGGCTATGAAGGCGATTATACACAAATGAAAATCAATATAAAATCTGATGTACCTGCCGATTTTGAGTATCGCATTACAAAAGATGAAAAAAAGGACACACTCCACTATTGGTACAAACCGAAATTGGAAGTGGATTCGCTTATTTTTAATATTTCACATAAAAATTATGATAAAGACTTTATCGTAAAAATCAGAAAACAGAAAAAGGACACATTGACCTTGAAAGCTGACCCTACGGGAACTATTGGCTTAACCGAAGCTTTTAACATTAGAGGCAGCACTCCATTGGTTGGTTTTGACGCTTCAAAAGTGAGCTTAATGGATAAAGATTCCACCAAAGTTGATTTTGACACAACGTTTGACACCATAAATAACACATACGTTTTCAACTTTAAAAAGAAAGAAGAAAACAAATATAGCATGCAACTAATGCCTGAAGCTTTTACAGATTTTTTTAATAATAAAAATGATACTTTAAGGTATTCGCTTGCAACAAAAAAAGCCTCCGACTATGGGTTTGTGCGATTTACATTATTGAATGCCAACTATCCGCTCATCATTCAATTGACGGACGAAAAAGGGGAAGTAAAAGCAGAACAGTATGCTACAAAACAGGAAGACATCGATTTTTTAAATTTACAACCCGGTACGTATTACATACGGGTGATACACGATGCGAATGGCAACAAGAAATACGACACAGGAAATTACCTAAAAAAGATCCAACCCGAACGCGTAAGCCACTTTAAGGAAATTGAAGTGAGAGCCGATTGGGGATATCCTGAAACACTGGAGTTCACTTCAGAATAAAGGTGTCTTTATCATCTAAAAATTTAAGTTTGTTGCGATAAAAACTGATATGGTTTCTATCTAAAGTAACCACTTCCACTTGTTCCCTATTTGGTTTTATGGATGTTATGGCATTTCCTAAAACATCGTAAACTGCCGAGTTTCCAGAGTATTCGTTTTGCGCTTCATCCAGTCCCACTCTATTCACCCCAATGGTATAGCACATATTTTCAATGGCACGTGCTTTAAGCAGGGTGTCCCATGCCAAAATCCGTGGTTTTGGCCAGTTGGCTACATACATTAAAACATCATAGTTTTCAATATTTCTTGCCCAAACTGGAAATCGTAAATCGTAACAAACCAACGGGCAAATGTTCCAACCTTTATATTGAATTACCACTTTTTCAGTGCCTGATGCATACACTTTATGCTCCCCTGCAAGCGTGAAGGTGTGCTTTTTATCGTAAATTGTAATGGTGCCTGATGGCTCTACAAAAAGCAATCGATTATAAAATTTTCCAGCTTCAGAAATAATAAGGCTCCCAACAATGGCGGCACCTGTTTTTGAGGCCTTTTTACGCATCCAAGCTACTGTTTTTCCGTCCATAGTTTCGGCAGCAGTTTCGGCGTTCATTGTAAACCCGGTTGTAAACATTTCAGGAAGCACTATTAAATCCACTTCCTTGGAAATACCTTTAATTTTTTCTGAAAAATTTTTTCGATTCTTTTTGGGGTTTTCCCAAACCAAATCCGACTGAATGATGGCTATTTTAAGTTGGTCTTGCAATTATAAGTTGTTAAATGTTTGTTCTGCTTTATCTTTTTCTTCTTGAAGTTCTTTCAGCTTTTCGGCCCATTCCTCTTCATCAATAGGCGACAGTTTACCCTTATCATGAAGTTTTTGATGTTTTTCCTTATTCTTTTTAAGTTTTGCATTCGCTTTTAAAAAGTCTTTTCTTGCATCTTCTTTGGCTTGAAGTTTGTCTTGAAGATTTTCTTGTTGCGTTTCTATGCGCTTTTGTTCTGCTTCTGCTTTTTCTTGGATTTTTTCTAATTCTTTTTGTTTGGCCTCAAGTGCTTCTTTTTCTGCTTCTACAGCTTTTTCAGCAGCCAATCTTTCTTCTAAAACGCTTTGTATTGCTTGTTTTTCCTCTGAAGTCAAAGTTTTAGATATATCCATGTCATTCTGTAAAATCTTATTACCTTTTATGGTATAAACTTTCCCGTCTTTAATAACCCTTTCGGAGCTTGCACAGCCAAAAATGATTGTTAAAAACAATAATAAAGTTAATAGTTTTATAAATTTCATATGTTTATATTATTGTTTTTTATCCCGATAGCTATCGGGACTGTTCGCTATTAATCATTTCGTTGGGTGATAATGCTTTTAATATGCTCGTTTCATGTGTTTACATTTTTTATTAAAACCTTAAAGATTTCTTTTTGTTTTATCAATATCTTCTTTTAAATCTTGTATTTTCTCAAGCCATTTGGCCTCATCATTAGGCGATAATTTCCCTCTCTTTTTTAGTTTTTCGTATTTTGCCGTGGCTTTAGTATAATCTTTATTTGCATCTTCAAATTTAGACTGCGCTTTCTCTCTTGCCTTCAACTCTTTTTCAGCCTTTTTTTGTTTCTTTTCAGCTCTTTTTTGCTCTTTTTCGGCATCTTTTACTGCTTTTTCAGCTTTTCTATGTTCGGCTTCCAAAGCTTCTTTTCTGCTTAAAGCCTCACGGATACTGGTTTGCTCCGCCTCCGATAGTTTACTTGTTACATCCTCACCATTTTGTAAAATAGTTTTCCTTTTCACTTTATAAATGGTGCCGTTAAAATCGACTTCTTGTGCTTGGGCGCTTATGGCTATCCCTAAAAATAATAATAATACTGCTAATAATTTCATAATCTTTGATTTTAAAATATTCTTTATTTTTTGGACCTCTTAATCGCTTAAATGCTGTTCAAAATATCTGTGGCCCTTTTTAAGGTGTCCTCTGTTTTAGCAAAGCAAAACCGAAGCACCTTGTTATCCAGATAATTCGTGTTAAAAACGGATAACGGAATGGAAGCAATTCCAGATTCTATGGTCAATCGTTTTGCAAAACCAACATCATTCTCATTGGTTATATTTGAGTAATCCAACACTTGAAAATAGGTGCCTTTTGAAGGCGTAAATTTAAACCTGGAATCCTTTATTAAATTTAAGAATAAATTTCGTTTCTTTTGATAAAAATCTGATAAATCTAAATAATGTCTTGGCTCTTGCATATAGTCGGCAATTCCTTTTTGGGTAGGGTGATGGATGCAAAACACATTAAATTGGTGCACTTTAACAAACTCCTGCATCAATTCCTTTGGCGCGCAACAATACCCAATGCGCCATCCCGTATTATGAAAGGTTTTACAAAATGATGCCACCACAAAGGTTCGCAACTTTAATTCGGGAAACAAACAGGCGCTTTGGTGGGTTTCGCCATCGTAGATCATGTGTTCGTAAACCTCATCGCTCAACACGATGATGCTGGTGTTTCTGGTAAGGTTTTCCAATTGAAGCATATCTTCTTTTGAAAACACAGAACCCGTTGGATTATGGGGCGTATTGATGATAATCATTTTGGTGCGACTGGTTATTTTACCCTTAACGTCATTCCAATCCACTTTAAAATTGTTGGAAGCTTGCAATTGGACAGAAACGGCTTTTCCGCCATTTAGTTCAATATTGGGTTGGTAACTATCATAAGCTGGCCTAAAAATAATGACCTCGTCATTCGGTTTTATAAAAGTTGAAATGATGGTAAAAATAGCTTGGGTTGCCCCTGCGGTTACGGTAATTTCATTTTCTGGATGGTAGCTTGTATTGTAAAGTAACTCGAATTTTTTTGCAATGGCTTCGCGAAGTTCCAAATTTCCAAGCATGGGCGCATAATGATTATAACCGGAATTCATGGCACGACTAACAAAATCGATGAGTTTTTGGTCGCTATCAAAATCTGGAAAACCCTGCGATAAATTAATGGCATGGTGCTTTGTTGCCAAACCACTCATTACCGAAAAAATGGTGGTGCCTACGTTGGGGAGTTTTGATTTAAAGTTCAATGTTCCGTGTTTTAGCTTAAAGATTGCGCGCAAAGACGCAAAGTTTTAAATTCGTTAATCGTCAATCGTCAATCCAAAATCGTTACTCGCTAATCAATTTTTTTTATTCTCTCGCAAAGCCGCGGAGTCTCAAAGACGCAAAGTTAAAAAGTTTTTGAAGAGGGAGTTCTTACAGTTGTGGACACATACATCGGTCTTCTGTCTTCCGTCATCGGTCTCCCAGCTCCCGTCATCCCTTCACACAATATTCATCTTCTTCAATAAAAAAGACGCGTTCATGTTTTTGCATACGCCTTCTTTCAAGGTGTAATCAAAATGAAGTTCGTCCTTAATGATTTCAGCATCAAAATAATAGTTTTTTACATCTTCCAGTTCCTTTTCAATGGCACACAAACTTAAATCGTGGGTAGCGATAATGCCTGTTGCGTTGGAAGCGACTAGTTTTTCGACAAATTTTCTGGAACCAATGGCTTTATCGGTGCTGTTGGTACCTTTTAAAATTTCATCCAAAACAATAAAATAAGGTTCTTGTACGATAGCATCAACAATGTACTTTAAGCGTGTTAATTCTGAAAAGAAATACGAACTGTCATCGGTCAACGAATCGGTCGTCCGCATGCTGGTAATCAATTTTACTGGCGAATAACGACTTGTTCTAGCGCACACAGGCAAACCCACATTCGCCATCACAATATGTAAAGACACCGTTCGTAAAAACGTACTTTTTCCTGCCATATTAGCGCCCGTAACAATAAAAAACTGTTCGTTATTTATAGTTAAATCACTATCTATACGCTTGCTTTTGTTTAACAACGGATGCCCTAAACGTTCCGCCTTTATAACTACATTATTTTCTTCAATAGTTGGAAACACAAAATCGGGGTGGTTAAAGGCAAAGTTTCCAAAGGAATTATACGCATCAAAAAATGAGACGACTTCAAACCAATCCGACACTTTATGGGCGTGTTCGTTGATCCATTGTTCTACGTGATAGCTGTTTTTTATATCGGACAGAAAGTAGCCATTCCCAAAAATAGCCGATATAAGATTAATGCGGTCATCCAGAGCATCCAACGACTTTGAAAATTCCTTAAATATAACGGATGCTTTTTTGCCTTCCTGTTGGATTTGTTGTTGCTTTTGTTGTAATAATCCTGATGAAAAAGTCTCGTTTTCAATCAAACTCAAAAGGGAGGCGTATTGGCGAAAGGTGTCCTTAACCTTATCGGAATTGGCAGATAGTATGTTTATTTTCTTCACATAAACACCTGAAATCCCCAAGCCTATAAGCAACCAATACCCAATAAAAGTGGCATTAATAACATCAAAAATTCCTAACCCGAATACGAGTATTGAAATGAGCGTAAAACCCAAAGGAAGCCATTTTGCTATTTGTGGTAAAAATGACTGATGTTGTTGCAACCATATAATGATCTGTTTTGCTGGCGTTTCAACAGCTACCAAACTGGATGTTGCCGAATAATGTTGACGCCATTTTGCTTTAGTACTTAATTCCTTAATCGCTTCTTGTCTTTCAACAATATTTTTAATATGATTCGCTTTTAAGGCATCGGCTAATTTTTGAGTGCCTTCGTTGATGGTGGTTCTATTGATGAATTGAAAAAAAGATCCTCTGCCAAACAAATCGATATCCAAACTATAAAAGTGATTGGCATCTTGAAAAACCAAACCTGTATCTCTATCATGAAAATTTCCAGAAGCAATGTTTATTTCATCATTATTAATGTTTACTAAAGCTTCATTGAACCGCTTTTCAGCTTTAACATCATTGTACTTTGATAATAAATATAGAAAAATGGCCGTACCAATTATTCCTATCAAAACCGCGACTTGCCACTGATTAAAACTGAAATAAATTCCAAAAACTGTTATTACAAAAACCAAAACCCGATAGATGCTTAAAGTCGTCATTTTTTTATGAAGTTTTTCAACTTCGGCTTTATAGACTTTTAAATGTTTTTTATAATATTTTGAAGGTTGATCCATTATGTGATTTTATGATGTATAAAGAAACGAAAAAGCCCTGAAAAATTCCAGAGCTTTCATTTTATATTTTAAATGGTTTTAATTTCTTGAGCCACCAAATACTTGAAGCGCCCAATATACCAATGATGCCAAAGCACCAATGGCAGCAACCAAATATGTTCTAGCCGCCCATTTAAGTGCATCTTCAGACCCGGCATATTCTTGCTGGGACACCATGTTTTTGCTCTTTAACCAAGCCAAGGCACGGTTACTTGCATCGTACTCTACAGGTAAGGTTATAAAGCTGAATATCGTTGCAAAACCCATCATGATCAAACCCGCAACCGCTACGTAATAACCAATGCCTATACCGGCGGCGGCACCTAACAACAAACCACCAATAACCACCCATTGCGACATACCAGAAGTTACACTGACAACAGGTACTAAAGCCGAACGCATTTTTAGCCACTCGTAAGCTTGGGCATGTTGTACCGCATGGCCACATTCGTGGGCAGCAACCGCAGCAGCGGCGGCGTTCCGTTGGTTGTAAACCGATTCACTTAAATTTACTGTCTTGTTTTTTGGATTATAATGGTCTGTTAATTGCCCTGGGGTAGAAATGACCTCTACATCGGTAATGCCATGGTCTGCCAACATTTTTTCGGCAATTTCGGCTCCACTCATCCCGTTGCGCAATTGTACTTTGGAGTATTTTTCAAACTTTCGCTTTAATGTACTGCTCACCAACCAGCTAACAAGAGCAATGGCACCTAATAATATATAATATCCAATCATTGTTTTTAAATTTTAATTACGGATTAAATATAACAAAAATAACGCCATTTATTATGTATGAAATATTGTCAGTCATTCCATAAAACAAAAAACCCCGAAATTATATCTCAGGGCTTTTTGTTTGAGTATCATGTTGTCCGGTTAAAATATTTTGTGATGCCTTATCGTATTGGTTTTATTGACTTTACAGGGATTTATATTAAAACACCTTGTTTTTTTGAAAAAATAATAATTACGTCATTTAAAAAATCATCAATGTATTTTATATTGTTTTTCAATTAGTTAGAATCAAATCTATTTTCTTTATTCTAACAGCGAAGCGGTCTATAATCTTTAGTCGGACAATATTGTTTGAGTATATTTGCTTTTATGTTTACTCAGCAAATTCCAAATCGAATGCTTCCGCAATTTCTTTATAAACAATCTTGCCTTTTACAATATTCAATCCTCTTGCCAATGGTGCACTGTTGGCACATGCTTTCTCCCAACCATCATTTGCTAATTTAATAACGTAAGGCAAGGTTACGTTGGTCAATGCTACCGTAGAGGTATAAGGTACCGCCCCGGGCATATTGGCAACGCAATAATGCACGACATCATCAATAATATAGGTGGGGTCTTGATGCGTGGTTGGTCTGGTAGTTTCAAAACAACCACCTTGGTCTACCGCCACATCTACAACCACCGTTCCCGGACGCATATCTTTCAACATATCCCTGGTAATTAATTTTGGTGCTTTGGCGCCTTTTAACAACACGCCACCAATAATTAAATCGGTTTTTGGCAAATGTCTTCTAATATTATATTCGCTAGAAAATTCGGTATTCACATTTGCTGGCATGATATCGGAAATATACCGTAACTGCTTCATATTAACATCCATAATAGTCACATTGGCGCCCAATCCCGCAGCCATTTTAGCAGCTTGGATACCAACAATGCCACCCCCTAAAACCAGAACATGTGCTGGTGGCACTCCCGGAACACCTCCCAATAAAATACCCCGGCCCTTAATTGGTTTTTCTAAGTATTTAGCACCTTGCTGAATAGACATTCTGCCTGCTACTTCGCTCATTGGTATCAATAAAGGCAAGGTACCGTTTTCATCCTCAACCGTTTCATAAGCAATGCAAACAGCTTCACTGGCAATCATCGCATGCGTAAGCGGTTCGCTGGAAGCAAAATGAAAATAAGTAAACACTACATGATCATGTTTTATTAAACCATATTCTTCTTCAATAGGTTCTTTAACCTTTACAATCATCTCTGCAGCGGCATACACTTCTTCAATAGTATCAAGAATGGTCGCACCGGCTCCCACATAATCCTTATCAAAAAAACCACTACCAAAACCTGCATTTTTTTGTACGTAAACCGTGTGGTTTCTTTTGGTAAGTTCAAACACCCCTGAAGGCGTCATACCCACTCTGTTTTCATTATTTTTAATTTCAATAGGAACACCAATTTTCATATGTAGATAATATTTGTTTTTTTAATGGCCATATGGAATCGCTTTATCTTCATCGGTGTTTGCTTGCGCAAACTTGTTGTTAACGGCGATTTCATATCTAGATAATTTTTTAAAACTGGTGCAAAATTAAAATATTTGATTGAGAATATCGGAATATATTCAAAATATTATGATTTTTTTTAGACAAAAAGTAAAATTCATTGAAAAAACAATAAAATAATAGTATTTTTTAAGGATTTATTAGACATTTTTTTGATGCAATAAAATGATAAAAATCATCATATAGCATTTTTGGGACACTATTTTTTGTTATATTTTATTTTAAAATAAATGAGTGAAAATGAAGACACTACGGTAATGGTATTCGCCATGATTATAGATGGGCTGTTTATACATATCCCTTAAACCAACCAAGCTATGATGTCAAAAAAAAATTGTTAGCATGGGTAATGACTAACCCGAAACATCTTTTGTTTTCCAGGTTTTACATACTTGCGGCAAGAAGGCCGTCGTTGTTAAAATGGCGGCGATAAAACCTATGATTTCGATATCATTCATAATGCAAATTTCATAAAATAGAAATAATTATTTGGGCGTTACCCTTAGGGTCGGGCTATTCGTTACAAGTCCTCGCGCTCCCGCAAAAAGCGGGAGCGCTGTGGGCTTTCCACTGCTATCCCTAACGCAACATCGTTACCCTACAATATTCACAATTTTCCCAGGAACAACAATCACTTTTTTGGGTGCTCTACCCGCCAATTGTTCTTGTGTCTTTTCGTTTGCCATCACCGCTTCCTCAATTTGTTTTGCGTTAAGATCCATTGGTAATTCCAGAGTGAAACGCATTTTTCCGTTAAAAGAAATCGGGTAGTTTTTACTGCTTTCCACTAAATAACTGGCATCAAATTTTGGGAATGGGGCTGTTGAAATGGATTCGTTATGCCCTAACTGTTCCCATAATTCTTCAGCAATATGTGGTGCATAAGGCGATAACACAATCAATAAAGGTTCTAAAATCTCCTTACGGGCACATTTTTGGGCAGTCAACTCATTAACCGCAATCATAAAAGTTGAAACCGAGGTGTTAAACGAGAAGTTCTCGATATCCTCTTCTACTTTTTTAATGGTTTTGTGGAGGGTTTTAAAGGCCTCCCCTAACCCCTCTGAAGGAGGGGAACTCTTGACGTAAAAACTTCCGTCTTCTCCTTGATGGTAGAGTTTCCACAGTTTTTTAAGGAAATTGTGAACACCTGTAATACCTGCGGTATTCCAAGGTTTGTATTGCTCTAAAGGGCCGAGGAACATTTCGTAAAGACGTAAACTGTCTGCGCCATAATCAATACAAATTTGGTCTGGATTAACCACGTTGTATTTGGATTTGGACATTTTTTCGACTTCGCGACCTACTATAAAAGTTCCATCTTTTTCAAAAACATATTCCGCTTCTTTGTGTTCTTTTCTCCATTCTAAAAACCCTTCATAATTTAGCTCATTTGAACTATTGACTAAACTTACATCAACATGGATAGGGTGAAAACTAAATAATAAATTTCCTTTCAATGACTCAACAATTTCATCATTGGACTTATTTTTAAATTCTCTTGCGACTGAGGTATCAATTCCAAACACTTGATCAAAATGTTTTGGTAAATAATCTTTAATTCGTTCCAAACAATCTTGCTCTCTAATATCATCTTGATATGGATCAGCTACCTTTGAAAAAGTGTTTTTTGAATTAAACCTTAATCTCAACTTAATTGGATGGAATTTTTTAACATTCTTGCTCGGAGAATAAGAATACCAAATTGCTTCCATATAAACTAAAGCACTAGTCCCCAAAATCATCCCTTGGTTAATCAGTTTTTTAGCATACTCATCTACAGGCACAAACCCTTTATCAAACAAGAATTTTTGCCAAAAACGAGAATATAATAAATGCCCTGTGGCATGCTCGCTTCCGCCGATGTATAAATCGACATCTTTCCAATAGTTTAATGCTTCTTTGCTTGCAAACTCATTTTCGTTATGCGCATCCATATAGCGATTAAAATACCACGAACTTCCTGCCCACCCTGGCATCGTATTAAGTTCTAAAGGATGAATAGTTTTATTGTCAATCAAGTCATTTGAAACAACTTCATTTTTATTTGTGTCCCAAGCCCAAACGGTGGCGTTACCTAAGGGCGGTTCGCCGGTTTCGGTTGGCAAATATTTTTCAACTTCGGGCAAACGAATTGGTAAATGTTTGGCATCAATCATTTGTGGCATCCCATTCACATAATACACCGGGAAAGGTTCGCCCCAATAACGCTGTCGCGAAAATACTGCATCGCGCAAACGGTAGTTGGTTTTCCCTTGGCCTTGGCCTAGTTTTTCTAATTCGACAATGACTTTTTTAGTGGCTTCTTTATAGCCTAAACCATCTAAAAACCCCGAATTTTTTAAAATGAATCCGGACTTTTCAGTAAAGGCCTCATCTGCAATTAAATTCTCTGGGGTTTCAGTTCCCCCTTTGGGGGTTAGGGGGCTAAAAATATTAGGAATCGGGATATTAAAATGTTTTGCAAAATCGTAATCGCGTTGGTCGCCGCATGGCACGGACATAACTGCGCCTGTGCCGTAACCTGCCAATACGTAATCGCCAATCCAAACCGGAATGGGTTCTTTAGTAAACGGATGTTCAGCATAAGCTCCCGTAAAAGCACCTGAAATGGTTTTTACATCCGCCACTCTATCGCGCTCGCTTCGTTTTGAAGATGCTAAAACATAAGCGTCAACCTCCGCTTTTTGTTCTAGAGTTGTAATTTGTTCAACAAGCTCGTGTTCAGGAGCAAGCGTCATGAAAGAAACTCCGAAAATGGTATCAGGTCTTGTGGTGAATATCCTCACCCCGGCCCTATCCAAAGGAGAGGGTGACGTTATGTGATTACTCTTGCGGTACTCTCTTGAATCTTCTTCTTTTGACTCGTTATAACTTTTACTGTTATCCAAAATAGTTTTTATTTTAGATAATACACTACTTATATTGAAAAGAACTTCATTATTTGTAAATCTTATGACTTCAAAACCTTCATTATTTAGTCTTAAAGTTCCCTCTGCATCCAATTGTTTTTGCGCTTCACCATTATGATAATCACCGTCAACCTCAATAACTAACTTTTTTGACAAACACACAAAATCAACAATAAAATCCTCTATTAGATGTTGCTGTCTTATTTTATGATTTAATTTTTTATTGCGTAATTCTTCCCAAAGAAGTTTTTCAGCTTCTGTTGGTTCTTTTCGCATTTCTTTGGCTCGATCTAAAATTAAATGCGAATTATTCCCACCAGTCATATAGCCCGCCCGCGTATGCGAGCCAACTTTCGCTTCCCCTTTGGGGAAGGATAGGATGGGGAAAGTTACAGAAGCCCCCACCGATTTCCCAATCCAATTTCTCTGGCTTTCTTTAAGCGAATCCGTCCAATCTATTTTTTCCAACCCTTGAAGCAAACGTTCTGCATAAGCCGAAATTCGCATGCTCCATTGGGTCATTTTTTTTCTGACAACAGGATGCCCACCACGTTCGGAAACACCATTTACAATTTCATCATTTGCCAACACCGTTCCTAATGCAGGACACCAGTTTACTTCGGTCTCCGCTAAATAAGTCAGTCTGTATTGCAATAATATTTGTTGTTGTTTTTCAGATGAAAACGCATTCCAATCTTCTGCAGAAAACACTTCAATAGCATCATCGCAAACCGCATTGACTTTGGCATTTCCTTCCGAAGCAAACAGTTTTACCAATTCTGAAATGTCTTCAGCTTTATTGGAATCGTTATTATACCAAGATTCAAACAACTGAATGAAAATCCATTGTGTCCATTTGTAATAACTTGGGTCGGAAGTACGAACTTCGCGAGACCAATCGAACGAAAATCCGATTTGATCTAACTGACGACGGTATGTTTTTATGTTTTCTTCAGTTGTCAACGCCGGATGTTGCCCTGTTTGGATAGCATACTGTTCTGCCGGCAACCCAAAACTATCATACCCTTGCGGATGCAACACATTAAACCCTTTATGGCGTTTGTAACGTGCATAAATATCGGACGCAATATAACCCAACGGATGCCCAACATGCAACCCCGCACCACTTGGATACGGAAACATATCCAACACATAAAATTTTGGTTTTTCTGAATTATTTTCAGCTTTAAACGTTTGGTTTTTGGCCCAATAATCTTGCCATTTGGCTTCTATCTCGTTGAAATTGTATTTCATAAATTTCCTTTTTCTCGCCAAGGCTCAGAAACGCAAAGACTTATTATAACTAAATCATTAAAACTTTGCGGCTTTGCGACTTTGCGAGCCATTTTAAAAGCGCAAATTTAAGGTTTAAATAGAAATATAGACACTTAATGCACAAAAAATGAATCTACAAACGCTTTATAAAATATTAGCTTACTTTTGGATGCATAATCAAAAATAAGCGTATAAAATTTGGTTAAAACTATTTTCAAAGCACACCTTGCCTTATTTGGAGCAAATTTAATTTACAGCATCAACCATTTTGTGGCAAAAGGCATTATGCCCAATAAAATCAACCCAACCCCGTTGGGTTTCTTTCGGGTTCTGGGGGCTCTTATTCTGTTTGGTTGCGTCAAATTTTTCATTAAAGAAAAAATTGAGAAAAAAGATGTTTTTAGGTTGGCGCTTTGCGGTCTTTTAGGTGCTTCTTTCAATCAGCTTGTTTTTTTTCATGGCTTAAGTTTGACCTCGCCCATTGATACGTCCATTATCATGACCTCGGCACCCGCCGTAGTTTTTATACTTAGCGCCATTCTTTTAAAAGAAAAAATCACCAATTATAAACTCTTGGGGCTTAGTATTGGCGCCATGGGTGCCATTAGTCTTATTTGGTATGGACATGCCAGTCAAGGAACCAGTTCTTTTATAGGAAACCTATTGGTTTTTCTTAACGTGTGCTTCTTTTCGCTTTATCAAGTGGTAGTTAAACCTTTAATGGCTAAATACCACTTTATAACCATTATATTCTGGGTGTTTTTATTTGGATTGCTATTTTTAATTCCAATTGGCCTAAAGGATGTTATTTATAACACTAATTATGGGTCTTTTACCTTAAATACTTATCTAATTATTGGTTTCGTTATCGTTTTCACAACCTTTTGTACCTTCCTGTTTAATATTTATGCGCTCAAACAAGTTTCTCCATCTGTAGCCGGAAGTTACACCTATACACAACCTGCCCTTAGTTTTATTATCGTCATCATTTTATCCGTTTTTTTCAACAATAAAACCTATGCCGACGACATCAGCATCATTAAAATAATCAGTTGCTTTCTGGTTATTATTGGTGTATATCTCATAAGCAAAAAACCAAAAGCGGTCATCAACTAAACCATTATAAAGTAAAGGGTGTCTTTTTAAAATAGACTATAAAATAGACTAAAGGTCTGCTGAATTCGTAAAAATCAAACCAATACTATTTTCTGGATATATTTTTAAGGGATGGATAGATTTGGGTGAATTGCTGATCCCCGATGTTATTTGGAACATGGTTAAAATTTACACCCCTTAAACAACAATGTTGATATGTTTTAGTTTATATAATAGAGATTGATTATACTTTACTATTTTTGCAGCATTAATCCACTATTTTTATGAGTTCATCTTTTGAAAGAGACCAAAAACGCCGACTAATTTCCTCATACTTTTCGGTTGTATTAAGCATTGCCTTGGTTTTGTTTTTGTTAGGTTTGTTAGGCTTGCTGGTTTTAAATGCCAAAAAAGTATCCGATCATTTTAAAGAACAAGTGGTTGTTACTATTTATTTAAAAGAAACCGCTAAGGAAGTTGAAATTAAGCAACTTGAAAAAAGTTTGGCCATGGCAGATTACGTAAAATCCATTGAATACGTTACCAAAGAACAGGCCGCCGAATTTTTAAAAGCCGAAAACGGCGAGGATTTTATGGATTTTGTGGGCTACAACCCATTGCAAAACTCCATTGATGTACACTTAAAAGCCGATTTTGTAACCTCAGAGCACCTCGAAAAAATATCGGAAGAAGCCACCTCAAAAAACTTTGTGGACGAAGTAACTTATGACAACGATTTGGTTAACCTCATGAACGAAAACGTGAAAAAAATAAGTTTTTGGGTATTGGTCATCAGCGGTATTTTCACATTAATTGCCGTGTTGTTAATCAATAGTTCCATCAGGTTAGCCGTTTATTCCAAACGATTCACCATAAAAACCATGCAAATGGTGGGCGCAACCAAACAATTTATACGTCGCCCATTTGTTTGGAAAAGCATTCGTTTGGGCATTATTGGGGCTGCAATAGCACTAATAGGCATGGCAATCGTGCTGTATTACATCAACAAAACCTTTCCAGACCTAGGCTTATTAAACAGCCCCGTTTTAATCGTGCTGCTTTTCGCCATTATTTTTGCTTTGGGCATCATCATTACCTGGATAAGCACCCACATAGCCACTCAACGTTTTTTGAATTTAAAAACCGACGCGTTGTATTATTAATTTGGGCGTTACCCAAGGGTCGGGTTTTCCGCTATATCTTTTGGTTTTGACACTTCTGCGAAGGCAGGAACACACAGTCAAAGTTAAAGGTTTGTTTTTTAAGGTTGCTTCTTGCCAATGAAAACCAAAAGGATGCCGCTGCAACCCCTAACGCAAAACCAGAACTAATAGAACAAGGTAGATAATTTATAATAGTGTTAACGCATCATTTTTAAATATTTATGTTAATTTGCACCAATACTTTTTAACAATCATGGGAGAGAAAAAACAAAAAGAAGTTTCAAAACCAGTTTTTATATTTGGTAATAAAAACTATAAATTCATGTTTATTGGTTTAGCTTTTATCGCATTGGGATTTATTTTAATGTCTGGTGGAGGTAGCGACGACCCCAATGTTTTTAACCCCGAAATTTTTAGCTGGAGACGTATTAGATTAGCACCGGCACTTGTTCTTATAGGGTTTGGAATTCAGATTTATGCTATTTTGTTGAATCCGGAAAAGAAATAATTTCTTTTTAAGACCTCACAGGTTCTTAAAACCTGTGGGGTCTGCATCCATTTCCTTTCATAATTGACGTGCAAAATTTACAGCCATCTGTTTTACATAAGCATACCCATTCTGCATCGCATCATCTAACGATTTTGCTTTTCCCATAACCGCATCTGTATATGAAATACCTAAAGCATCAGCCTCTTTTTTAGAAAGAGATATGCTTCCACATAAAGCAGCCACCGGAATACTTTGTTTTTTAGCCGAAGTGATAACCCCATCAATGGTTTTTCCAGAAAGCGTTTGAGAATCCAGTTTGCCTTCACCCGTAATAATCCAATCGGCTCCTTTAATTTTTTTATCAAAAGCCATTAAGCTTTTCACCAAATCAATCCCAGATTTCAATTCAGCATTTAAAAAAATCAAAGTGCCTGCTCCCATGCCGCCTGCTGCTCCAGCGCCTTTTATATTTTGAACATCCCTGTCAAATTGCTTTTTAAATAATTTCGACATGTTTTTCAATCCTTCATCCAATGCTTCAATTTCATCGGGAGATGCTCCTTTTTGTGGTCCATAAACATAAGCAGCTCCTTCTTTTCCGTACAGAGGATTAGTTACGTCGCAGGCTACTTTAAAATCAATAGATTTTAAAGCGCCCATAACATCATTGCTATTTATCACTCTTACTTGCGATAAATTTTTGCCCATAGGCATTAACTCCTTACCGTATTCGTCTTCAAATTTATAGCCTAAAGCGGTTGCCATACCCATGCCACAATCATTGGTCGCACTTCCTCCAATACCCAAAACAATGGATTTAGCCCCCTTATTAATGGCGTCTAAAATAAGTTCACCGGTTCCTAAAGTGGTGGTATTAAAACAATTTTGCTCTTCCTTTTTTAAAAGATACATGCCGGAAGCCTCAGCCATTTCAATAAAAGCCGTTTTTATAGAATCCATATACAGGTATGATGCTTCTATGTCTCTAAAAAGCGGGTCGTTCACCTTGACTTTAATCCGTTTCCCTTTTAAATGATATTCTAATATTTCGATAGTACCATCTCCACCGTCTGCTAATGGTAGTTTTACAATTTCAGTATTTGGCAAAACTTCGTTGATGCCTTCCTCAACAGCAGCACAAAATTGTGTTCCCGTTAAAGAACCTTTAAATTTATCTGGAGCGAGAACAATTTTCATTATTACAAAAGAATATATCATGCTAAGATATAAACTTCTGCAACCGTAAGGGCAAAAGCATTAAAATCAATATTCCTATTTTTAGCCACGAATTTCACTAATTAGCACGAATGAATGAGTTTAACCCATTTAAAATTCGTGAAATGATTATCCTAAAACAATTGCACGAATAGAAAAATCTAAGGATTTTTCAAATATTAGTGAAAATTCGTGACCCCGAGCGAAAGCGAACTGGCGAAGCAAATTCGCGGCTTAATATTTTTAATGTTTTTGACCTGCATATTTGCCATAAATTCAAACAGTTTTTCATTATTTGATTTGAGTATTTTAATACATTTGCCAGATGAATTACATTGAAGCCATTATTTTAGCCATTATAGAAGGTATAACAGAATATCTGCCCATTTCTTCTACGGGTCACATGATTATTGCATCGTCCTTTATGAAGATAGCTTCCGACGATTTTACAAAACTATTTACCATTGTTATCCAGTTGGGTGCCATTTTATCGGTAGTCGTTTTATATTGGAAACGCTTTTTTCAAAGTCTGGATTTCTATTTTAAACTATTGGTGGCATTTATTCCCGCAGTGGTTTTAGGATTGCTTTTAAATGATGTGATTGACGACTTATTGGAAAGTCCCGTTGTAGTGGCCATTGCTTTGATTATAGGCGGATTTATCCTGTTGAAAGTGGACGATTGGTTTAAAGCCAACGAAGTTTATGATGAAGCCAACCCAGAGGCCCACACCAAAATAAGTTATGCTGCGGCTTTAAAAATCGGCTTTTTTCAATGTCTTGCCATGATTCCTGGAACCTCTCGAAGTGGCGCCAGTATTGTTGGGGGAATGACACAAAAGTTGAACCGGAAAACAGCGGCCGAATTTTCGTTTTTCCTGGCAGTTCCTACCATGTTTGGGGCGACCGCAAAAAAACTTTATGACTATTATAAAGCGGGGTTTACATTGAGCAGCGACCAAATAAACTACCTCATCATCGGTAATGTTTTGGCATTTATTGTGGCCTTACTTGCCATAAAATCGTTTATAGATTATTTAAGTAAAAAAGGCTTTAAGGTTTTTGGTTATTACCGTATTGTTCTGGGCATTGCGCTATTCATCATCCACTTTTTCATCTACAAATTAACCATCGTTTAATGTTGAAAATTGAAGATTATCTTTTTGGTCAAGTACTTTTAATCGACAAACCACTGCATTGGACCTCTTTTCAAGTAGTCAATAAATTACGCTGGGAAATAAGGCAAGCGTTCAACATTAAGAAAATTAAGGTGGGGCACGCAGGCACTTTAGATCCGCTTGCTACAGGTTTGTTGGTAATTTGCACAGGAAAAATGACCAAGGAAATAGACTCTTTTCAAGCACAAGCAAAAGAATACACCGGTACGATTGTTTTAGGAAGCACCACCCCTTCATTCGATTTGGAAACCGAGATAAACCACACGTTTCCAACCAACCATATTACCGAAAGTTTAATAAAAGAAGCCACCAAACCATTTATTGGTAAGATCCAGCAAATTCCTCCGGTATTTTCTGCCATAAAAAAAGATGGTAAACGACTTTATGAATTTGCCCGAGCTGGGGAAGAAGTAGAAATTAAATCGAGAACCGTTACCATTTCAGAATTTGAAATTACAAACATTGATACTTCGACTGCGCTCAGTACAGGTTCAGTAAATGTTGGTTTTAGGGTGGTATGCAGTAAAGGGACATACATCCGCTCCTTGGCCAACGATTTTGGTAAGGCATTGCAATCTGGCGCACATCTATCGGCTTTAAGGCGTACCAAAATTGGCGACTTTCATGTTGATAATGCCTCATCCATTGAAACTTTTATCAAGAATCTTCCTTCGGAATAATTATTGATATAGACTTCTTCCAAAGAACCCATTCCATGAAGCACATCCATCTATTATTCTGCATCACATTTTCAATCTCTTTGGTTTCATTTTCACAAATAGAAAAAGAAAGAACCAAAGGTGTTTTCTATAAAATTTCATTGGCCTCCACAGTAACCATAAATAAAGAATATACTTTGGCCCAAGATGATGATTCCGGCCCGTTAATAAACCCCAGTGCCGTATTTATAAACAATACTATTGGTTATCAATTTGACCGGCGTACCATGGTTGGATTAAATTTTGAATACAACTACCATTCGCAACAAGGGCTTCATTTTTTTCCTGCATATTTAAACCTTCAACATAATATTATTGTTGATGATACCAATGTTTTTGCGCGCGTTGGTTACGGAACACTTTTGGGCATGGGCAAATCGTTTGAAAAAGGCAATGTGTACAAAATCGGGGTAGGCGTTCAAGAGGTTTTCCAGAACAATAACTCCATACTCTTTGGACTCGATTTTACAAGAAAACGCTTTGGGTATAGAACGCTTGAAGGTTTATCCAGCATATCCCTTTTTCTGGAATTCATGCTATTTTAATCTTTTTCCCTTACTTTGCCGTATATATGGTACTATTGTAATTTAAAAAATTGTATTTGAATATTTCCAACCAACATAAAGCTTTATTGATAACGCTCTTATTATCGGGAACGGTCATTCTTTCTGTTTTTAATTTAAGTATAAAAACACAGGACGAATTGATTACTGAAAGCTATTATGAAATGGAGCCAGAAAAAGAATTATCTCCTGAGGAAGCAAAAATACTTGAAGCTTTAGAAAAACTCAATGCCAGTAAAGCCGAAACCAACAGTGCTTTTAACGAAACGGATAAAAGCAAACATTTTACGCAGGCTTACGAACAAATTGTACCAGCAGAGGATTATGTACCGGCATCGAGCGAAGAGAATGATGGTGCCGATGATAGCTCAAACAGCCTTGGCGAAAACAAACCTTTAAAACCTGCTATTAACAAAGAGGAACTGTCGGCTTTTAGCAAAGTGAACGATTTACTTAAAAATCAGCAAAACGAAGGTGTAAATACCAAAAGTACCGTTAGTTTTTCGTTGATGGACCGAAAAAAAGTCTACATTCCCATTCCCGTTTATCTTTGCGAGGTTGAGGGAAAAATAGTGGTGACTATTACGGTAGATTCCAACGGAAAAGTTACCAGTACTGATATAAACACGTCGTCTACATCTTCCAACGAGTGTTTAAAAGAGTATGCTTTGCAGTATGCAAAAGATTCCCGATTTAATGCCGATGCTTCTAAAAAAAACCAAGTAGGCTCTATTACTTTTAGTTTTATTGGCAAGCACTAGGTTCTAATTTGCAAAGTATCCCCACAATATCGTTAATAATATTCTGCCCTTTGTTATTATTGTACCAATGCTGTAAATCTTCTTTAAATTCTGGCGTTAACGCACCATATTTGGCTTTGTAAAGATTTACAAGACTGGTGGCTTCGGTAGGGCGCGGGCCATAAGTATCCAACACATCGCCTGTTTCATCATCAATAATAATCAATTTAGGAACCGCCCTATTTCCATTGGTTAAATACGCATCCATTAATTCAGGATTTTCATCGCAAAGCACAATTCTTAAATTAATATGCAGGTTTAATTGCGCTATTTTATTCAATACTGGTAAAACATGTGCAGCATCGCCACACCTGCTTTCGGCAATAACCAACCACGTCATATCATTATTGAAATCTTTTAATCTATTTTCAGCTTTTTTTTGCACTTTTATGGTTTTATCCCAACGCTTCATTCGCTGTTCATTCAGTTTTGTATAATTGGCCAAAACCTCGATTTTATCATTCCCTGTGGTAGAGTTTTCTAAACTCAATTGTTTTACCAATGCCCTGTAAGCTTGATACGACATACTGTTTTTCAAACTATTTTTTATAAGCGTACTCATAATATGGAAATTAATGGTTCTAAATAAGTTAAACAAATGTAGTGTCTGAATATTTTTAACAAGATGATTTTTGTCATGATTTTAATATATTCCTTACAATTTTTAATGCGCAACTTTAGGACGGACTTTTTTAGGAACCCAAGAACCTTTGTGATCCCAATAGATATCGGGGACGTGTAAAACTTTGTGAACCTTTGTGAAATAACTATAACACAAAACACACAAAGAAGACACAAAAACCACAAAGCATAAAATCATTTTAAAAGCTTACCTAAGAGTAAACTATATACTGTTGAATGGTAAGCTGTAAAAGTTTATATTCGTAATACTGAATTTTTAAATAAACCTATGGAAAAACACAGATGCGGTTGGTGCGAAGGCGATGCGTTATATGAAACTTACCATGATAACGAATGGGGCGTGCCCGTTTATGATGATGCCACTATTTTTGAATTTTTGATTTTGGAAACCTTTCAGGCAGGTTTAAGTTGGATTACCATTTTGCGAAAACGTGAAAATTTCAGGGCTGCTTTTGATCATTTTGATTATAAAAAAATAGCCGAATATCAACAAGATAAAATTGATGCATTGCTTCAGGATGCTGGCATTATTAGAAACAAACTAAAGATACATGCTACCGTTACCAATGCGCAATTATTTATGGAAATTCAAAAAGAATTTGGAAGTTTCAGCAAATACATTTGGGGTTTTGTTGATGGAAAACCCATTAAAAACAGTGTTAAAGATTACAAAAAAGCACCACCCACAACCGTAATTAGCGATGCGCTGAGCAAAGATTTAAAAAGGCGCGGGTTTAAATTTGTGGGCAGCACGATTATGTATGCGCACATGCAAGCCACTGGTATGGTCAATGACCATGAAATTGGGTGTTTTAGGTATAATGAGGTTTAATTAATAATCTGTATTAATTCTAAGTACATAACAAAAATTGAAACATAAATTTTAAGCCGGTAATTATCAATAGTTTTATGTTCTTGGATGTTTTATTTACAACATCAATTCAACTTTTAGGTCTTTTTAAGTTTAAAGATTGATGAATTGTAAATCTTATAATATCTCTGCTATAAAAATCCGCTCCCGATTTACGCTGTTGAAACCAATTGATGTACCCCAGTTCAAAACCTAAATTTTCCTTAGCCATAAATTGAAAACTTGCCCCATATCTATTTTGGTCGAAAACATTATTCACAATTTTACTGCCTATATTCAATTGAATTTCATCAAAAGCTTTAAGTGTTGTTTTCTTAAATGGAGTATAGCTGAGTTCGAGCTTATAACGAGTTCTAATATTGTTATATTCAAATGAACCATCTGGCTGTTCCAGAAATCGGAATTCCGTCCAATAGCGATGGTTTAAACTGAACCCGCTACCTAGTTTTTGATTGTTTGCAATTTCAAACTGTGGCCTTAATTCTGTATTCGTTTCAAAGTCTTTAACCAATGGATCTTGTGGCAATGCTTGTAACAAATACGTAAAACCCAGAGCTACATTCCAACCATTACCCAGTTTGCGGTCTAATTGTGTTCTGGAAACAAATTGATGTTGACGCCAAGGAAACCAATAGATACGTTCCTCAAACTCTTGCCGAATTTGGTAGGTCGGGTTTATTTTTAATTTCAAACTATAACGCATCCATAAAAGCTGTTGCGTTTCAATGTTTTTCTGTGCCAGTACCGGAAAGGAAATCAAACTAAATAAGGTCAAAATTAAGGTAATAGCTTTGTGTTTCATTCTAGAGAAAATTAATTTCATTGCAAATATATATTATTCCTATTAAATCTATATATTTAATAGGAATAAAATTAAAGTTAAATATACCCGAGAAACACTACTGAATAGGTTGGCAACTTTATGATAACTTAAAATTACAAAATGCTTTATAATACCGTTTGGATGCATTTAATATTTAAACTGAAAAGAAAATGTTTTAATTACCTTCGGCTATTGTGAAACTTTAGAAAGTATTGGTTCGTTTAACGTGTATGGTTTGGTGGGTGGGTGTTTAAGTACCTCATTTAGCAAATAAAAAAAACCGAATAGAAAATGTTGTGGGTAGTTTTTTAATAGTTTTCAAAATCGTCATCATTGATATTAAATTCAAATTCGCTCAAGCCAGTATTATTAGTTGCAGGCATATCAATTACTACTCTTTGCCTTTGTCCATCTGATGTATTTCTTGTAAGTAATATTTGCCAATTTGAATTCTTATCAATATAAAAAATACGACTATTTTCAACTCCAGTTTCAGTCAAATTGTCTGCGACACGGGAGTAAGGTTCGCGTATTCTAATAGGTAAAAACTGAACATCTGAATTGAGTGTGATTTTGAGGTTTACAGGGAAAAAAAATAGAACCTCGAAATTTATTTCAGTATCGCCACCTAAATTTTCCAATTCAGTGCGATGTTGTTGACTTAATAATCCAAAGACGTTTTCATCATTTAACTTAAAGAAATTGTCATAATTATAATCGATTTCTAGTTGATACCTGTCTCCTTGACCACTTGTAGTAAAAACAAAGTCAAAATATCCAGATGAATTGGTGGTTGTAGAATCTACATATTGGATAAAATCAATGTTTGGTGCTGAACCAAACCCTGGTATTAAATTGTATTCACCAATCCTTAATTTATGGTTAGCCAAAGGTAATTGATTCTGACTATCATACATTCTCCCAAAAACTCTTGTTTCGATTCCACTGGGTTCAAATGTGTCTTCACAAGATGTAAACAATAATATGGTTAAGGATAATAATAATAAGTCAATTCTAATTTTCATATCAAGGTTTTTATAAAATAGATGCCATTTGTTTCGATTGATTGCGTCAAATTACCCACAACTCTAAGATATGGTCTCTTTCAATTTACTATATCGCTCGTTAAACAAAGTTCGACTTTTTTTTGTGAAAAATCAAGTTTCCTCACCCTACAAATACCCCAAAAAAGCATCCCTAGAAATCGCCTCAGCTCCCAAACTTTCTAAGTGGTTCGTGTAAACTTGGCAATCTATAAGTTTGTATTTGGTGTTTTGAATAAAAGTTATAAAACCTACTTTACTCGCATTGCTTTCTTTAGTAAACATGCTTTCACCACAAAATACACCGTTGCCTAAATCGACGCCATAAAGTCCACCAACTAAAGTTTCATGACGCCAAACCTCAACCGATTTTGCAAAGCCCAATTCGTGAAGTTTCACATAAGCTTCTAACATCTGGTTTGTTATCCACGTATCATCTTGTCGGTCTCGCTTTGCTTTGGAGCATTCTGTAATAACACTTTTAAAATCTTTATTAACAGTTACTTTATAATCGCTATTTCGTATTACCTGTTTCATGCTTTTTGATACTTTCAACTTGTTGGGAAACAGCACAAACCTCGGGTTTGGCGACCACCATAAAATAGGCCCACCGGTACTAAACCATGGGAAAATACCATGCTTGTAAGCGTACAATAAACGCTCAACCGATAAATCGCCTCCAATGGCCAACAAGCCTTCTTTGGTGGCTTGGTTTACATTTGGGAACTGTATGTGTTGGGTTAGGTATTGCATTTTAAATATTTCAATAAAAATAAAAAAACCTCAACATTTTATTAAATATTGAGGTTGAATTTTAAGACCCTTCCGTCTTTTGATTCTTTAAGGAATCAAAATCCATACCGAATCAAGTTCGGCACAGGCTTTTCCCTTGACAAAGGAAGGAGTTTTAATATCGTGAGATTCCTGCCTTCGCAGGAATTAATTAGAAAGGTAAATCGTCGTGATCATCTTCGTTTAAATCGCCTGCTGGTTCAAAAGCATCCATTGGTGGCACTGGAGGCATATTTCCGCCTGAAGCATCCGCTTGCAAAGCTTCAATCCGCCAACCTTGAATTGAGTTGAAATATTTGGTTTCTCCTTGTGGGTTTACCCATTCGCGTCCACGCAAATTAATGCTTATTTTTACTTGCTGTCCTTCTTTATAGCTATTTAGCAAATCGCATTTATCCTGTACGAATTCCACCATAATGTGTTGTGGGTATTGCTCTTCTGTAGTAACTACAACTTCTCTTTTTCTAAACCCATTACCTCCAAAAGTTTGAGTTTCGCCTACCATTTTAATTCTTCCTTGAACTTCCATTTGTTTATTGTTTATTCTTATTGTTTATTCTATTTTCTTTATTCTCTGTTCTTTCTTCTTATTTAAGACAGCAATATTTTCCATGCACTTTCAACGTCTCCAAAACTTAAATAATTACGCGCCAATTTATGTTTCTGTCTGTGGGTTGCTGTTTTAATCTTTGGATATCGATCACTAATATCCTTAATAAAAGCATCTACCTCGGCTTCGGTGGGCAAGGTTTCTACATTCCCCAACATACCCAAATCGTTTCCTGTTAAAACCATGCTGTTTCTTACATCCTCAGGAAAATTATCAACGCCAATTCCTAGTGTTGATAACGGTTTTGGTATTTCAAAAAAGCCTTTTTTGGCACGACTGTAAAAACTACCTCCTGCTCTGGCAACCAAATCCAACTTCACTTGGTTAATGGAACCATCTTCATCCAATACGTCTTCATCTATATGAAATTTTACAATTTCACAAATTATCAAGTTTCCTGCACCACCTTCGGTACCTAATCCAATCACATTATTTACCTTGCACTCAAACTGCACGGGCGATTCTGCCACTCGAAAAGGTTTAACAATATCCGATTTCAGCATACTTAAACCAGCCTTTTCAAATTCATTGACGCCTTCAGGATATTCCGTACTGCTTAAAGATGCTTGATGCACCATATCAAAACTAACCATATTAATAACCACTTCTTTGGTAGCCAAAATATTTTTTAAGGTGTGCTTAACCGTATTGTCTTTTACACGTCGCGAGGGTGAAAACACCAATATGGGCGGGTTTGCGCTAAATACATTAAAAAAGCTAAAAGGCGATAAATTGACATGCCCATCAGCGTCAACCGTACTCGCAAATGCAATAGGCCGTGGTGCTACTGCACTTAATAAATAACTATGTAATTTACTGGTTGATAGGTTTTTCGGGTCGAATGATGGCATTTAGCGTTTTTATTTTAACAAAACTAACAATTTATTTTGATTAAATATTGATGTTCGTTTGGCTTCGTTTAAATATTTAATTTCAACTATTTAAGCAAATGTAACCAATTTGATGAGTAACTAAAAACCATTTTACTAACAACTTGAACAATAATATCAACAGATTTGCATTATATTACATACCAATTGATTGTTTAATGATTTTTACCAAATACAGTAATGCCCTCCGCTGGTTTATTATAGCTGCTTCTTTTGCTATTGTATCGCTTATTTTATGGAAAACCTATGAGTTTTTTCAGCATTTTAAAGATGAAGAACGCACCAAAATGGAAAATTGGTCGTTTGCACAGACCGATTTTATAAATTCTGATACAAACGCCAATTTAGAATTGACATTAAGGATACTTAACAGTAACAAAACAACGCCCATGTTGGTTATTAATGAAGATGGGAGTCTATCAGGTTTTAACAATTTGGATGAAACCAAAATATCGGATTCCTTATATGTCAAAAAATTAATTTTAAGGTTTGAAGCGGAAAACAAACCTATTCCCGTAAAAATGGGCAACAGTATTGTGAGCACCATTTATTATGGAAATTCCGAATTATTGAACAAACTAAAATACTACCCTTTAGCTTTATTGCTTATCGTTTTTCTTTTTGGTGCCGTAATTTTCTTTTTTTACAGAAGCAATAAAAATGCGACACAAAACAAATTGTGGTCTGGTATGGCCAAGGAAACAGCGCATCAAATAGGCACGCCATTATCATCATTGATTGGTTGGACCGAGATTTTAAAAACCGAACATGTAAACCCCAGTTATATTGTTGAAATTGAAAAAGATATAGACCGTTTACAAACCATTACCGAGCGGTTTAGTAAAATAGGTTCTGTACCAACTTTGGAGGTGGCAGACATTATTACCGAAACCATCAGCTCCTACGATTATCTAAAAACGAGGTCTTCAAATTTAATTGATTTTGACATCCATATCCCTAAAGGAGAAATTTTAGTGAATTTGAACAAACAACTATATAGTTGGACCATTGAAAATTTAGTAAAAAACGCCATTGACGCCATGAAAGGACGTGGTAAACTTACGGTTGAAATCTCTCAATTGGAAGATACCATTATGGTAAGTCTAACCGATACCGGAAAAGGCATTGCCAAAAAGAATTTCAATAAAATATTCGAGCCTGGTTTTACCACAAAAAAACGAGGTTGGGGATTGGGTTTATCGCTTACCAAGCGTATTATTGAAGATTTTCATGATGGCAGAATAAAGGTTCTCGAATCTGAAATAAACAAAGGAACAACGTTTCAAATCACTTTAAAACGCGCACATCAATGATGGAAGAATCGTTTATTACACTAAAAAAAGCACCCATAAGTAATATCTGTCCGGAATGTTTTAATAATATGGGGTTGAAAATCATATTCAAACAAAAATTTGCTGAAACTAAATCTTTCTAGTACATGATATATATATATATATATATATATATTATTGATAATCAATAATATAAAGGACTAAAAATTTAATAAAAATACTAATATTTTTGTTCTTGACCTGTACTGTATGCCGTATGCAATATATCAAAAAAACAACCCATTGACAAAGGTTTTAAGTACCTGTTTATCAATGGGTTTGCTCTGTAGCGGGAACTGGACTCGAACCAGTGACCTTCGGGTTATGAGCCCGACGAGCTACCTACTGCTCTATCCCGCGATATAATTTGTAAAATATTTACTTAGCTTTTAACTTTCGGTTCATAATGCCGACCAAATCATTTCGGACTGCAAATATACAACCCTTTTTAATTCCCACAAACATAAACCCACAAAATATTATTGCTCGATGCTATCTGATTGAAAATCCATTAATTCTGAATTTTCAAATCGTACAAATACTTGAATTGGATTGCAACACACCTCACAATCTTCAATATATGTCTGCTTAGAAACCGAATTATCCAACAATATGGATATTGTTTCCCAACAATATGGACAGGTAAAATGATGCTCCAACATGCATATAAAGATAAAAAAAACAGCTAACAAATAGTTGTAAGCTGTCTTAAAAAAATGTTGGTGAATTTTAAATTAATCTTTTTCAATATCCATTATAGCGGTAGAATTCTCTAATTGCATGTTAAAAGAGTTTGGTGGCGTTTTACCGGACACGCTAATATATTCGTAATTTAAATTGTTGTCACTAACCATGATGGTATTTAAATTCTTCAGGTTCACAAACTCTATTGGCACATCGCCAGTAAATTGGTTTGTAGATAATATCAACTCTTGTAGGTTTGCCAATTGAGCAATTTCCGCAGGAATCTCTCCATCCATTCTATTGTCCATAAAACTCAACTTCTCCAATTTGGATAAAGAAGAAATAGTGTTGGGTATAGAACCCGTTAAATAGTTACTTCCCAACAAAAGCTCTTTTAAGTTCGATAAACCCATTAAAGATTGTGGAATGTTTCCAGCAAACTTATTGCTGTACAGCTTTAGAGATTCTAATTTTTTTAATTCCCCCAATTCTGTTGGGATTTGGCCTTCCAATTGATTCATAAATAATTCCAAAGAAGTTAATTCTTTTAAATTTTTTATTGAAGAAGGCAGTGTGCCTGTTAATTTATTAAAACCTAAATTGATCCTTTTCAAATAAATAAGGTTTCCTAATTCTTGAGGCAATTCGCCTTGTAAATTATTGAACTGTAAATTGATTTCTACAATTTTATTGTTTTCAACTTTAATGCCATACCAAGAATCTACAGGAGTATTCAAGTCCCATGTAGAGTTCCATTCACTCCCATTGGTAGCCTTGTACAGTGCCATTAGAGCATCTTTTTCATTTAAAGAAATATTTGCAAAGGAATAAGCTGTTATAAAAAAACAAACCGTTATTAGTTTAAAAGTCTTCATAGTTGAATATTTGGGGATTAATTCTATTACGAATATAACACATAAATCGATTAAAAACTATTTTATTCGTTGAAATGTATATTTTTTTAACAAATACGAATCGATTAAAAACTTTTGATATCTAAAATTTCAATTTAAAATAAGCAAATGGGGTTGATCAAAAGGCTACATTTAAAAGTTCGCCACTTAATTGAAGCAATTGCAGCTCTGCTAATTTGGCCTCATATTTTGCCTGGTTTCTGCTCAATTCTGCATTGAGAAGGTTGAGTTGGGCTTGCCTGAATTCAATGGAATTTACCTGTCCTATTTTTAACTTTTCTTCTGTACGGTCAAAGTTGTTTTGGGAAGTTATAATATTGGTCTCCTGGATTTTGTATATATTCAACTTATTTTGATAATCGTCCCAAGCATTATTAAAGTCGCGCTCCAGCGAAATCAACAATTGTTCTTTTTGTAATTGCTGGTTTTCTAAATTGATTTTAGCGTTTTTTACTCTTGCAATGGTATTGCCTCCATCAAATAAATTCCATGATAAGTTTAAACCACCTGAGACGCCGGAATTTGTACTTTGTAGCGTAAATGCCAGTGGATTGTTATTTGTAGATTCATTCCATCCATAAGAACCAACCAAACCAATGGTTGGCAGATAAGTCGATTTTCCGGATTTTATGTCAAAACCACTAATGGCAATGTTTCTGTCAATTTGTAAAAGGGCTGTGTTTCTGGTTTTTGCTTTTTGGGAAAGCTCTTCCTTATCAAACAAAACATCAAAGTTAACCTGGGTATTTACATTAAAATCTTTTGTTAAAGCATTGCCCAGAACCACATTCAAATCACGTTTAACATTTATTAACTGCTGTTTTGTGTTTATTACGCTAATACTGTCATTATTAATATCAACTTCCGCATTAAGCACATCCAATTTTGTGCTTTGCCCATAATCAAATTGGTATTGTGCGCGCAACAATCGTTCTTTTGAAATTTCCAAGGTTTGCTTTAATGCTGAAGTGTTTTCCATTAATTGTGCCACATTGTAGTAAACAGTAAACAACTGAAAAATTGTGTTTTCAATGGTTTCCCTAGCCTCTAATTCTGTTAATTGGTAGCGCTCTTTTAGTTGTTTGTAGTCATAACTTCTTCCCATTCCATCAAACAGCGTGTAGTTTAGATTTATTGAGGCGTTATATCGTCTTGTTTCGACTCCATCTGCAATTCTAGCTTCTCCACTAGCTAGCAGTCCTTCTGTATTTTGTTTATCAATTGTAGCGCCTGCATTTCCCGTAAGCGTTGGCAAATATCCGGAATTAAAAATGCTCGCATTATTTTTTGCAACTTCCAGTTGATTGTTGGCTAATTTAATGCCATAGTTATTCTCTAAAGCCAATGAGACAGCTTCATTGGGCGTAATTGTTTTTTGTTGCGCCCATGCATTTGAAACAACAAACAATACGATCAAAAGAATAACTCTATAATTCATGCTCTTCATTTTGTTCTTTAATGGCTCGTTCCACTTCTTCTTTAGTTACTTTATTACCGGTAATTAACCATTTTATGTTTTTCTTAATATCGTTGCTAAACGACAGGAATAACGGCAATAACAACAATGTTAAAATAGTGGCATACGCAATACCGAAGGAAATAGAGATTGCCATGGGTTTTAAAAATTGTGCTTGACGGCTTTTTTCCAGTAGCAAAGGTGCCAAACCCGCTATGGTGGTTAGCGAAGTTAAAAAGATGGCTCTAAAACGCGATTTGCCAGCGTCCATAAGGGCGTCATCAAACAGCATCCCTTCCTTTAAATTGGTATTGAATTTCCCTATTAATACCAAACCATCATTTACCATGATCCCGATCAAGGCAATGATTCCCAATAAGGACAATATATTGACCGGAAACCCTAATAACCAATGCCCCCATGCAACTGCCGTTAAGCTAAAAGGCACTAACAAAATTAATAAAATAGGCTGACTGTAACTTCTGAAAGTAAAAGCGATAGTAATATAAATTAACAACAAAATGATGCCTCCGGCACTTTTTAATGATCTCGATAATTTTGTTGCTTCTCTGTTCTGGCCTTCAAAAGAAGCTGAAATTGTGGGGTATTTTGATTGAATTTGCGGAAGAATCGTTGCCTTTATATCATCTAAAATATCAGTAGCACTATTGCTCGGGTCTTTTAAATCGGCAGACACTTGAATTTCCCGTTGCCCTTCCAAGTGGTTAATGGCCACATCGCCCCTTTCTATAGTATAGATAGCGATATCCTTTAATGTGACCCGCTCACCTGAGGGTGTTACAATGCGCATATCATCCAAATCGTTAATAGATTCCCTGTTGCTTCTATCGTACCGGACCCAAACTCTAATCTCATCTTGCCCTCTTTGAAAGCGCTGTGCTTGTACACCAAAAAAACCTGCCCGTATTTGACTCATGACCGATTGTAAATCCAGCCCAATCAAATAAGCATTTTCCTTTAGTTCTAAACGGATTTCCTTTATTCCTACTGGGTCGTTATCGGCTACATCCTTTAATAGCGGATTGCTCTCCAGTACTGTCTTTAGTTCTACTTTTGCTGCTTTTAACTCTGAAATATTATTGCTTAACAAGGAAACTGACACGGGATTGCCTCCAAAATTTCCACCAGAACCATATATCAAACGTTCTGTTCCAATAACCGGCCCTACCAATTCACGTAATCTATTGGCAACCAAATTAGAGCTTATCACATCCGGACGTTCTTCCCCGGGCAATAAATTTATTTGAAGCCGTGCGCTCGATGAGCTGCCCAAAGTTAAAATAGTGTTCTCAAAAAGCTCTTTGCCTGTGCCTTTTAAGTATTTTTCGGTAAACTCTTTATTTACAATAAATGATTTTTCCTCAATCATTGAAATGATGGAATCCGTTACCTTCACATTGGTGCCGTTGGGCATATTCAACTCAATGGAAACTGCATCGCTCGCTACGGAAGGAAATAAGGTTACCCCAATAATACCGCCTCCAACTGAACCAATTGTTAATACCAAAAGTGCAACAAAAATAGCAAGAGATAAGATTTTAAATTTTAAAATGAATGAAATGGTTGGACTATACATTTTATCTCTTAAGAAGCCCATAATCTTATCACCCAATTTGTTTATTTCCCTCATTTTAGAGAAAAACTGCTTCATTCTTGAAGGGTTTTCTTCTACCACAGGTTTACGAAGTGCTTTTGAATGTGCTAAATGCGCCGGAAGGATGAGCAATGCTTCTATTAACGAAATAGCTAAAGTCAAAATAACGATAACAGCGACTTCCCCAAAAAACTCCCCGATTCTACTTTCTAGAAAAAAGAACAGGGAAAATGCCAAGAGTGTGGTAATTATTGCCGAAACTACCGGAGGAAGCACTTCCATGGTACCATCAATAGCCGCTTGGATGGGTGTTTTGCCTTTTTCGTAATGCTGGTAAATATTTTCGCCAATTACAATGCCGTCATCAACCAAAATACCGATAACGATGATCATTCCGAAAAGAGACAATACATTGATGGTGACATCAAAAAATCCTGCAAAAACAAACATGCCTAAAAACGAAATGGGCAGTCCGAAAGCCACCCAAAAAGCAACACGTGTGTTTAAAAACAGGGATAAAAAAAGCAGTACCAATAGCATCCCTATAATGGCATTTTCAGTCAATAATTGGGTACGCTGATTTAATGTTATCGATAAATCCCTTACCACATCCAAATGAACATTATTGTATTTTTGGTTGTACGTTTCAATATATTCCTTTACTTTATCTGCCGAAGACATCAAATCTTCATTATTGGTACTTGTAATGGAAATATTAACCGAGAGTTTTTGGTTAAAATAGCTGGCATTGGGCGTTTCCTCAAAACGGTCTCGAATAATGGCGACGTCCTTTAACCTAATGGTTTTCCCGTCATTTGAAGCTTTTACAATAATATTGGATAGTTCGTCGCCGTAATAATTTCGGTTATTGGCGCGAATTAAATATTCTTCGGCATCAGTTTTAATATTTCCACCGGTTACCAAAATATTGGCTTGACCAACGGCCTTAGCAACATCATTGAACGTTAAATTGTAGGCAAGTAAATTAATTTCATTGACTGCGATTTCAATTTCCTCTTCTGGATAACCAGAGGTTTCTACTTGCGAAATACCATCTATGGTTCGTAAATCGTTTTCAATCTGTCTTGCAATTTGTTTTAATGTGGCCAACGGAATATCTTTTCCACTTACGGCAAATGAGATGGTTTCCCTAACTTCTTCGCGTTTGGCAACAATTAAGGGCTCCATACCTGTTGGGAAAGAAGGCACTCTATCCACAGCATTTTTGACCTCCAAAAGCATAAAATCTATATTTTCCCCTTTCTGGATTTCAACCGTAATAGTACCGCTGTTTTCCCTGGAGACCGAAGTCACTCTATCTACGCCTTTTAACCCCTTTAGATTGTCTTCAATTTGGAGCACGATACCTTCTTCTATTTCTTGGGGCGATGCTCCAGGATACGTAATATTTATGTTTATTATTTTAGAATCCGTTAACGGAAAAAAAGACGATTTCAATGATAACAGACCAATGATGCCAAAAGCAAAAAAAGCTATGATGAAAATATTTACCGCAACATGATACCTTATAAAATAAGTGATTAATTTTCTCATTGATGACGGGTTTCTTTGTCTTCAAAAGGTTTTACCAACATGCCCGCATAAGCCCCAGGAACTGGTTTTTTAAGCAGTATGGTACCATCGGGCAATCCTTTTAAAATCACTTTGGTTTCAGAAAAATAAACAGGAGTAACAGGCATCGTATCCAACAATCCATCCTTAATCACAAAAACCTGTTGGTCTTCCAACAATAAGTTTCTATCTACCTCAATGGCATCTTCTACAGTGTTTCCATTAATAGTGGCTTCTAAATAAACACCTTCTTTTAAGTTTGGGTCTTTAACATCAATATAGGCTGTAATGGTTTGCGTGGTTTGATCCACACTGCCATTCACCCTAGAAATTTTGCCTTGATAGGTTTCCGTTTTATTCAAATTGGTTAACGCTACCGTTTCACCCACTTTTAACAAATTGGCGTACGATTTGCTAACGTTCACTTCCATTTCGTACTCTGAAAGATCTATAAATTCGCCCAGTTTTTGGCCGTTTCTTATTAAGGTACCCTCGGTTACCAAAGCTTCGGTTAAAATACCAGAAAAAGGTGCCGTTATCACATATTTAGATAAGCGTTGTTCTAGATTTTTTAAATTGTAATAGCTTGAAACAATGCCTCGGCCGGTAATAAAATAGTTTTCTTTTTCAGAAGCCATTTCAGGTAATTTGGGAGTCGTTTTGTTTAAATCGAAAGTATTGAGATAGTTTTGCCATTTTTGATAAACCTCGGGGAAATCAAGCCTTAAATCTGGCATGATAGCAGCAATGGCATTATATAGATTGCTTTTTGAAGATTGTACACTGGCATAATATTCAGACGCATCCATACGGATTAAAGACTGGCCAAGACTATATTTCTGCCCTGGTTTAAACGGTACATTTCCTGATTTGAAGATCCCTTGTACCTCAGAGTATATCTCAACCCGACGTTTTGCTACCAAACTACCGTTTGCAGGGATTTTTATTTGGACTTCCCCGTTTTTAACTGTATCTATAAACACTGTTTTTGTTACTTTCCCAACAACCGGTTTGGGTTTGTTTTTACTGGCTATTAAATATTTTGCAAGAAAAACGGAGCCAATAATTAATAGCACTCCAAGGACAGAAAGTATGATTTTACGCATGTACTCAATTATTGATGGTATAGTGCGCAAATTTACCTAATAAGTAAGGCTGAAAAGTTAAAAAAATCTTAAAACTTAGGAATCTAAAGCGTCAATTTCTAAATGGATTTCCTCCCATTTATCCATAAAACCTTGTAAATCAGTTTTCATTTTTTGATACTTATCAAAAAAATTGGGTTTAGCCGTTACGGTTTCATAATTGGTTTCCAGTTCAAAATCTATTTTTTTCAGGTCGCGCTCCAACTGATTTATTTGCGCCTCCACATTACTCAACCTATTATTTAAAGATTTCCGTTTCTTTTGGCCATCGTAGGATTGTTGTTTCTTCTCTTTAGGGGTTTCTTTAACTACCGTACGTTTTTCGACTTCTCTCAAACTCTCCACATTACGCTGTTCCAGATAATAATCAATATCGCCTAAATACTCTTTTAGTTTGTGGTCTTTAAACTCATAAACCTTATTGGTCAATCCTTGAAGAAAATCACGGTCGTGAGACACTAAAATCAACGTGCCACCAAACTTTGCCAATGCTTCTTTTAAAACATTTTTAGACTTGATATCCAAATGGTTTGTTGGCTCATCCATGATGAGCACGTTGAATGGCTGTAACATTAATTTTGCCAGTGCCAAACGGTTACGCTCCCCACCAGAAAGTACCCGTACATATTTATCTACCTCTTCACCTCGAAACAAAAAAGACCCTAAAATATCGCGTACTTTACTTCTGTTGGTTTCGTTTGCCGCATAGATCATGGTATCTAAAACCGTTTTATTCCCATCTAAATACTCTGCTTGGTTTTGGGCAAAATAGCCTATTTGCACGTTATGTCCCAACTTTAAATGGCCGTCATATTTAATATCGCCCACTATAATTTTTGCCAACGTAGATTTACCTTGTCCGTTTTGCCCAACAAAAGCCGTTTTGCTGTCGCGCTCAATCAATAAACTAATATTTTTCAAAACGTGGGTTTGGCCGTAGTTTTTCGATACTTTCTCCATTTCAACCACCACCTTCCCTGGGGTTACAGACACTGGGAAATTAAGGGTCATCACACTATTATCATCTTCATCAACTTCAATCCTGTCAATTTTATCGAGCTTTTTAATGAGCGATTGCGCCATAGTGGCTTTGGATGCTTTGGCACGAAACTTCTCGATAAGCTTTTCGGTATGTTCTATTTGTTTTTGCTGGTTTTTTTGTGAAGCCAATTGTTGGGTCCTCAATTCATCACGCAAAACCAAATATTTTGAATACGGTTTGGGGTAATCATAAATTCTGCCCAAAGAAATTTCAATGGTTCTATTGGTTACATTATCCAAAAACATTTTATCGTGCGATACAATTACCACAGCCCCCGGATAATTCTTTAAAAACCCTTCTAACCAAATAATGGATTCAATATCCAAATGGTTTGTTGGCTCATCCAAAAGTAAAATGTCATTGTTTTGCAGCAGTAATTTTGCCAATTCAATACGCATGCGCCACCCTCCGGAAAAGGTATCGGTCAATTTATTGAAATCTTCACGTTTAAAACCTAACCCTTGAAGAATTTTTTCTGTATCACCTTGATAATTATAGCCCCCTAAAATTTCAAATTCATGCTGAAACTCATTAACGTCCACCATCAATTGATGGTACCCGTCACTTTCATAATCCGTTCGCTCCGCCATTTGCGTATTAACGTGCTCTATTTTCGCTTCCAGTTGCTTGATTTCGGTAAACGCTTCATAAGCTTCATCCAAAACGGTTCTTCCTAAAACAAAATCAATATCCTGTTTCAAAAACCCGATTTTAAGTTCTTTATCGGCAGCAATCTGTCCGGTATCAGGTTCCATCTCTTTGGACAGGATTTTAAGCATCGTCGATTTACCTGCCCCGTTTTTGCCGATAAGCCCTATCCTATCGCCGTTACCAAGTTTAAACGTAATGTCCTCAAACAGGTATTCTCCTTGAAAGGAAATCGATAGATTATGGATATTCATCATAGAAATGTAACTTTTGCTACAGAACTTTAACATTTAACTTCTATTTTTGTTCTGTAATTGCGAATGCAAAAGTACATTAAATTATATGTTTAAAAAAGGCTCAAAATTATATAGCATTTCTACAGGAACTTGCCCAAAATGCCATGAGGAATCCATGTATAAAAATAAGAATCCGTACATACTTTCCCAAATCATGGATATGCACGAAACCTGCAGTAATTGCGGTACTAAATACAAAATAGAACCCTCATTTTTCTATGGTGCTATGTACGTAAGTTATGGGATAGGCATTGCGTTTGCTGTGGTGGCTTTTGTAATTTCGTTTGTGTTTTTAAAAGCCAACATTAATGTGGTTTTTGCTTCCATTGTAGCAACCTTAATTATATTTTTTCCTATAATCATTAGGATTTCAAGAAACATTTGGATCAATATTTTTATACATTACGATAAAACGTTGGCAAAAAGAAAATAAGTTTTATTTGGGCGTTACCACAAGGGTCGGGCTTTCCGCTAAATCTTTTTAAAACGTCATTGCGCGGAGGAACGACACAACAATCTGCCAATTTTTAGTTCTGACCAAAGTTCGTTTTCCTAAGTTTTAAAAAGGATATCGCTGCAATCCCTAACGCAAATACCGATTCAAGTCGTATTCACAATTGAAAACGAGCGCTATCAATATCTTCTTCCAAAGGAATATCTTTTTCAATAAAATCAAAAAGCTGTTGTGCCACATAGGGACCAATCATAACGCCTCGCGTTCCTAAACCATTAAGCACATATAAATTTTTATGTGTTTTGTGCCTGCCAACCAAAGGACGCCTATCTTTTACTGTCGGACGAATACCGGCAACCTGATTAACTACTTCAAACTTACAATGAAGGAGTTTTTTGAGTTTGCCTAAAAGTTCTTCTTTAGCAATGCTTGTAATAGTATTACTTAAATCTTTCCATTCGTAAGTGGCGCCTACAATATATAAATCATCCCCTAACGGAATCAAAAAAGCACTGGCTTTTAAAACATAGTCAATTTTTAACTCTGGGGCATGAATAGTAAGCAATTCGCCTTTTGCTGGCACTAAGGGCAATTCTTTAAAAAACGGGTTCTTCATTACCCCAAAACCTTCAGCAAATACGATGTGTTTTGCGGTTATATTTTCATATTGAACACCGTTATCTAGATTTTTTAAACCCTCATAATCAAACCCTGTTTCAAAAAACAAATTATTTTTCAGCAAATGCTCTTTATAAACATCCATTAAGGCTTTTACATCAATACGTCCTGTTTCCAAAACTTCCCCAAAACCAAAAGGCGCATCAATGGCATGATTTTCATTTTTGATTAGTTTTGGTGAAAGATATTCTGAAAGTATCGGCTTATCGGAAGCTGTAAACCAATCGTTTTGCTCTTCAAAAGAGGCAAATTTTCTATAAACAGGAATTTTATGGTCTAGTTTTACATTGAATTCTGTTTCTAATTTAGCATACATAGCCAATGCCAAACCGAGCTGTTCCTTACATTTCCAAAAGGCCGTAAATCGCTTTAAAACCACTGGGTTGTACAAACCTCCAGCTACATTTGAAGATTGTTGCGAAGTATCATCAAAAACCACAAATGTTTTGTTATTGGCCCTTAACTGTTCGCAAAAGCCAATGCCTGCCAATCCTATTCCAACTATTATATAATCTACTTGCATGATGTTGCGAAGATACAGAGATTAGCTTGAAATAATTCATGATTTTTAACCCTTCCGTCTTTGGTTTCTTTCGGGGAAATCAAATCCACCTTCCCTTGAAAAAGGAAAGGAGTTTTGTGCAGTAGCTCAATTTGAGTTTTAGTTCAATTATTATAAATTCTATTTAAC
>NZ_JBFVFE010000033.1:0-45968 GCF_052728615.1 Mariniflexile sp.
TGAAACGCCAAATATTATAGAGCTATTGACAATCAGTCATTTAAAATGTATGTTTCAATTTTTGTCATGTACTTATCATCATATTATTAAAAAAAACTCCTTAAATAATTCCTCCCTTTTTTCAAGGGGAGAGTTTGTGCCGAATTTTCGGTATGCCGATAGGCGGTGGGGTCGACTTAAATATTTTTTAATGAAATATCTTTTTTTTGTCATGTACTAAAATATTCATAGACACCTTTCCAAAACCAGAAGAAAGCTCACAAACCATGTTATTCATCTTTTTAGGATGCATAACATTCGGATTGTTTGTTTCCTACATTTACACACAATGGGCACAAATTTAAACAGTTGGTACAGGTGCAAAAGCAGGTGCCATTATTGGTGTGTTCATTGGGCTGTTTTACAATTTTTTCAATTTGGCCATGAACTCATAAACGGATATCCAATTGGCGGCTTTAAATGTGGTAATCTCCATTGTAATGACCAGCACTATTGGTGCTGTTATTGCTGTGGTTAATGGCAAAATGGGGTAAAACTTATTTGCTCTTCAATAATTAATACAAACACCTCCTTCACTGAGGTGTTTTTTTATTTAAAATTTTTGTCAAATATATTATGCATGCATAATATATTTTTATATATTTGGAGTTAGCTACCAAAACACATGAAGGAAAGAACTATTGACTATATACTGCGAACTACATGGCTGGCAGTTCAAAAAATGTATAACGAAGAAGCCGCAAAATTTGAAAGCACGATGGCAACTGGTTTTACATTACTAAGCATTGACCCCGAACAAGGAACTCCTTCAACAGCTTTGGGACCTAAAATGGGCATGGAAGCAACCAGCTTATCCAGAATATTAAAAACAATGGAAGCTAAAGGATTAATTGAACGTCACCCAAACCCAGATGATGGACGAGGTGTTATTATCCATCTTACCGAGTTTGGAAGGGAAAAAAGAGCTTATTCAAAAGAAAAGGTATTGACCTTTAATGATTCTATAAGAAAAAATGTTTCGGAAGAAAAATTAAACACCTTTTATGAAGTTGCCGATGTGATTAGCGACATGATATGCAACAAAAAAATATACGATCAAAACGACAAGTAATATAAAATGAGCAAACGAAGAATTAAAAAAGTAGCCATTATTGGTTCGGGAATTATGGGAAGCGGTATTGCATGCCATTTCGCCAATATTGGCGTGGACGTGCTATTGCTTGATATTGTTCCACGGGAATTAAACAATGCCGAAAAAGCAAAAGGCTTAACACTTGAAGACAAAGTAGTAAGAAACCGATTGGTAAACGATGCACTGGCAGCTTCATTAAAATCGAAACCCTCACCTATTTACCATCCCAGTTTTGCCGATAGGATTACCACTGGAAATTTAGAAGATGATATTGCCAAAGTGGCCCAAGTGGATTGGATCATGGAAGTGGTGGTTGAACGCTTGGATATTAAAAAAAGCGTCTTCGAAAAATTGGAAAAACACAGAACGCCCGGTACGTTGATTACCTCGAACACATCGGGAATTCCCATTCATTTTATGAGTGAAGGGCGCTCTGAAGATTTTCAAAAGCATTTCTGCGGTACCCATTTTTTTAACCCTGCGCGTTATCTAAAATTATTTGAAATCATTCCTGGTCCTAAAACGTCGCAAGATGTTTTGGATTTCTTGAATATTTATGGGGAAAAATTCCTTGGAAAAACGTCGGTAATCGCTAAAGACACACCTGCCTTTATTGGAAACCGCATTGGGATTTTTGGTATTCAAAGTTTATTCCATCAAGTAAAATCATTGGGATTAACGGTTGAAGAAATCGATAAACTAACAGGCCCTGTTATTGGGCGTCCAAAATCGGCAACTTTTAGAACCGTTGATGTGGTTGGATTGGACACCTTGGTACATGTTGCCAACGGGATTTATGAAAATTGCCCCAATGATGAAGTTCACGAACTATTTAAGTTACCGGATTTCATCAACAAAATGATGGAGAACAAATGGTTTGGAAGCAAAACCGGACAAGGTTTTTATAAGAAAGAAGGCAAAGACATTTTAGCTTTGGATTTAAATACTTTTGAATATAAACCCAGTAAAAAAACAAACTTTGCAACTTTAGAATCAACCAAAACCATCGATAAAGTTATCGACCGATTTAAAATTCTGGTTTCAGGAAAGGATAAAGCAGGTGATTTTTATAGAAAAAATTTCGCCTCTCTATTTGCCTATGTTTCAAACAGAATTCCTGAAATTACCGATGAATTATATAAAATAGATGATGCGATGAAAGCAGGGTTTGGTTGGGAACATGGCCCTTTCCAAATTTGGGATACCATTGGTGTTGAAAAAGGTATTGAAATCATGAGAGCCGAAGGTTTGGAACCCGCCGCTTGGGTAAATCACATGTTGGCTTCTGGCAGTAAATCGTTTTATTCCGTTAAAGATGGCGCCACCTATTTTTATGACATTCCTACTAAAAATCAAGAAAAAATACCCGGTCAAGATGCTTTTATCATTTTAGATAACATTCGAAAATCCAAAGAAGTATTTAAAAATACGGGCGTTGTCATTGAAGATTTGGGCGATGGTATTTTAAACTGCGAATTTCAGTCTAAAATGAATACCATTGGAGGCGATGTGTTGGCAGGGTTGAATAAAGCCATTGATATTGCTGAAAAGAATTTTGCTGGGTTGGTTATTGGAAATCAAGGGGCAAATTTCTCGGTTGGTGCCAACATAGGCATGATTTTTATGATGGCCGTGGAACAGGAATATGATGAACTTAACGCAGCCATTAAACATTTTCAAGATACCATGATGCGTATGCGTTATTCAGCGATTCCAACGGTGTCCGCACCCCATGGCATGACATTGGGCGGAGGTTGCGAATTATCCCTGCATGCCGATAAAGTGGTGGCAGCTGCCGAAACCTATATTGGTTTGGTAGAATTTGGTGTCGGCGTCATCCCAGGAGGTGGAGGTTCTAAAGAAATGACTTTAAGAGCTTCTGATTCTTTCAAAAAAGGAGATGTAGAATTGAACAGCTTGCAAGAATATTTTTTAACCATTGGTATGGCCAAAGTAGCAACATCTGCTTATGAAGCTTTCGATTTGGGTCTGCTTCAAAAAGGAAAAGATATCGTTATTGTGAACAAAGACCGCCAAATAGCCACCGCAAAAGCCCACGCTAAATTAATGGCAGAAGCTGGTTATACACAACCCGTAAAACGTAACGATGTAAAAGTTCTTGGTAAACAAGCATTAGGCATGTTTTTAGTAGGAACGGGTTCTATGGAAGCAGCCAACTTTATAAGTGAGCACGACCATAAAATTGCCAATAAACTGGCTTATGTGATGGCAGGTGGCGATTTATCTGAACCTACATTGGTAAGCGAACAATACTTATTGGACCTAGAACGCGAAGCTTTTTTAAGTTTATGTACCGAACGCAAAACTTTGGAACGCATTCAGCACATGTTGAAGACAGGGAAACCGTTACGTAATTGAGTGTTTAGTACATAGTATTAAGTACAAAGAATTAAGTACAAAGTATTAAGTACATAGAATTAAGTACATAGAATTAAGTACAAAGAATTAAGTACAAAGTATTAAGTACAAAGTATTAAGTACAAAGTATTAAGTACAAAGTATTAAGTACAAAGTATTAAGTACATAGAATTAAGTACATAGAATTAAGTACATAGAATTAAGTACATAGAATTAAGTACAAAGTATTAAGTACAAAGTATTAAGAATTAAACTAATAATAACAATTATGCATAGGTTTGAAGATTTAAAAATATGGCAAAAAGCTATGGATATTACTGAAAACTGTTATCGTGTTTCTGCTGGTTTTCCATCTGAGGAAAAATATAACCTCACATCACAAATTAGAAGAAGTGCCGTTTCAATTCCTTCAAATATAGCAGAAGGTGCGGGAAGAAATTCCAATGGTGAATTCAAACAATTTTTAGGTATAGCCAATGGTTCTTCGTATGAATTATTAACACAACTATATCTTTCCGAACGATTAAATTTAGTTTCAAAAGAAACAATAAAACCCATAGTAAATGAGATTATCGACGTTTGTAAAATGAACTATTCTCTACAAAAAACGCTGACAAAATCTTAATACTAAATACTAAAATCTTAATACAATATGAAGACCGCATATATAGTAAAAGCATACAGAACCGCCGTTGGCAAAGCGCCAAAAGGTGTGTTCAGATTTAAAAGAGCAGACGAATTGGGTGCTGAAACCATCCAATACATGATGAAAGAATTACCAAATTTGGACGTAAAACGTATTGACGACGTGATGGTTGGTAATGCGATGCCGGAAGGCGCACAAGGACTTAATATGGCACGATTTATTTCGTTAATAGGACTGAATAGCGTGGATGTTCCCGGTGTAACCATCAATCGTTTTTGTTCTTCAGGAATTGAAACCATTGGTATTGCAACCGCAAAAATCCAAGCAGGAATGGCAGACTGTATTATTGCAGGCGGTTCAGAAAGTATGAGCTCGGTGCCTATGACAGGATTTAAACCAGAATTGAATTACGACACGATTAAAGCGGGCCATGAAGATTATTATTGGGGCATGGGAAATACTGCCGAGGCGGTCGCCAACCAATTTAAAGTGTCTCGTGAAGACCAAGATGAATTTGCCTATAATTCACATATGAAAGCTTTGAAAGCACTTGCGGAAAATCGTTTTCAGGATCAGATAGCTCCTATTGAAGTGGAGCAAATATTTATAGATGAAAACGGTAAGAAAGCCACTAAAAAATATACCGTAACAAAAGATGAAGGCCCTCGTGCAGGAACCAGTCTTGAAGCTTTAGCAAAACTGCGTCCGGTTTTTGCTGCTGGTGGAAGCGTAACTGCTGGAAACTCATCGCAAATGAGTGATGGTGCTGCTTTTGTAATGGTAATGAGCGAAGCTATGGTAAAAGAATTAAAACTTGAGCCTATAGCCCGCTTGGTAAGTTATGCAGCTTCAGGTGTTGAACCACGAATTATGGGTATTGGTCCTGTTAAGGCCATTCCGAAAGCATTAAAACAAGCAGGATTACAGCAAAAAGATTTAGAATTGATTGAATTGAATGAAGCATTTGCATCACAATCGATAGCGGTTATACGCGAGTTAAGTCTTAATCCAGATATTGTAAACGTAAACGGTGGCGCCATTGCTTTGGGGCATCCGTTAGGTTGCACAGGAGCAAAACTTTCGGTTCAGTTATTTGATGAAATGCGTAAACGTACCATGAAAGGCAAATATGGTGCCGTTACCATGTGCGTAGGCACTGGCCAGGGTGCTTGTGGGATTTTTGAGTTTCTGAACTAAAAGCCCCACCTAACCTCCCCAAAGGGGAGGAACGATTGAAAACAAAAAAAATTAAAAACAAAATAGAAGAGTTTCAAAGAATGACCATGGGTTTCCAAAATGGTCTAAACGGTAATAGCTAACAGTCTATTATCTATATTCTTTTCTCTCTTTTCTTAAAAAAAACACTTGAAAACAAAATAAAAGAGTTCCAAAGAATAGCCATGGTTTCCCAAATGGTTTAAATGATGGTAGCCAACAAGTCTATTTTCTTTATTCTTTATTCTCTTTTCTAAAACAAAAAACTATGGAAGAAAAAGAAATTCTAAGAGGCGGTCAATTCTTGGTAAAAGAAACAAAATGTGAAGATATATTCACTCCTGAGGATTTTTCTGAGGAACAAGCGATGATGAAGGAAGCGGTTACCGAATTTGTTGACCGGGAAATTTGGCCAAAAAAAGCACAGTTTGAAAAGAAGGATTATGCCTTAACAGAATCGTGTATGCGTAAAGCCGCAGAACTCGGTTTTTTAGGGGTTTCAGTTCCAGAAGCATACGGCGGATTGGGAATGGGTTTTGTATCCACCATGATAGTATGCGATTACATTTCTGGTGCCACGGGTTCTTTTAGTACCGCCTTTGGAGCGCATACCGGTATTGGCACTTTGCCCATTACACTTTACGGCACGGAAGAACAAAAACAAAAATATGTGCCAAAATTGGCGTCCGGTGAATGGTTTGGTTCGTATTGCTTAACAGAACCAAGCGCAGGTAGTGACGCCAATTCTGGGAAAACCAAAGCCGTTTTATCTCCCGATGGAAAATATTATAGCATTACTGGTCAAAAAATGTGGATCTCCAATGCGGGGTTTTGCAGCTTAATGATTGTATTTGCTCGTATTGAAGACGATAAAAATATTACGGGTTTTATAGTTGAATACGACCCAAAAAATACAAACGGTATTACAATGGGCGAAGAAGAGCATAAATTGGGCATTCGCTCCTCCTCCACCAGACAGGTTTTTTATAACGACACGAAAGTCCCCGTAGAAAACATGCTTTCTACCAGAGGCAACGGTTTCAAAATTGCCATGAATGCCTTAAATGTTGGTAGAATTAAATTGGCTGCTGCCTGTTTGGATGCGCAACGCCGTGTTATTTCAGTTTCTGTAAACTATGCCAATGAGCGCATTCAATTCAATACGCCAATTTCCAGTTTTGGCGCCATTCGTCAAAAAATAGCAGAAATGGCAACCAATTGTTGGGTTGGTGAAACGGCCTGTTACCGTGCCGCAAAAAATATTGAGGACCGTATTGTACTTCGTCAGAATAACGGAAAGGACACCCACCAAGAAGCTGAATTAAAAGGTGTGGAAGAGTATGCTATAGAATGTTCTATTTTAAAAGTGGCCGTTTCGGAATATACCCAAAAATGTACGGATGAAGGTATCCAGATTTTTGGTGGTATGGGATTCTCTGAAGATACTCCGATAGAATCGGCTTGGAGAGATGCGCGTATTGCCCGAATTTATGAAGGCACCAACGAAATAAACCGTATGTTAAGTATTGGCATGCTAATTAAAAAAGCGATGAAAGGCCATGTCGATCTATTAGGTCCTGCCACCGCAGTCGCCAATGAATTAACCGGGATTCCTTCATTTGATGTGCCTGATTTTTCAGAATTATTCTCCGAAGAAAAAAGTATCATAGCCAATCTTAAAAAATTATTTTTAATGGTGGCAGGTGCTGCATTGCAAAAATATGGTGAAGAAATCGAAAAGCACCAACAGCTTATGTTAGCGGCTTCCGATATTTTGATTCAAATATATTTGGCAGAATCGGCTATTTTACGTGCTGAAAAAATGGCGAAAAAAGATGGCGAAGAAGCTGTTAAAGAACAAATAGCCATGGCTAAATTAAATCTGTTCCATGCCATTGACGTTATTGAAACCGCAGGTAAACATTCTATCATTTCGTTTTCTAAAGGCGATGAACAACGTATGATGCTCATGGGCCTAAAACGTTATATTAAGTATGTGAACATGCCAAATATTATAGAATTAAGAAACATCATTGCTTCAAAAGTTATAAAAGAAAATAAATATTGCTTTTAAGCAATACATTACAGTGACTAACTCAATTATCTAAAAACGCTTCGAATTTAATTTTCGAGGCGTTTTTATTTTCATTATTTTAGAAGAAAAATATTCCTTTATGAAAAAGTCTATTTTAATTATCCTCTTGTTTTCTTTTGAATTCATTTTTGCACAAACCAATGAAAAAATCTACCAAATTGTAGATAATGTTTCTTCAGAAAGAATCCAAAAAGATATTGAAACCCTTGTAAACTTCGGTACACGCAACACCTTTAGCGACACCTTATCCAATACTCGTGGCATTGGTGCCGCCAGACGGTGGATAAAATCTGAATTTGAAACAATTTCCAAAGGTTGCAATAATTGCTTAAAAGTATTTTACCAAAAAGATTTTGTGACAAAAAAAGGCAACAATCGGGTGCCTCATGATGCATGGGTGGTCAATGTGGTTGCTGTCCAAAAAGGCACTAAATATCCAAATCGATATATCATAATGAGTGGCGATATTGACTCGCGCGCTAGCGACACGATGGATTTTACAACCGACGCTCCAGGTGCCAACGATAATGCTTCCGGAATGGCGGGTACCATGGAAGCTGCCAGGGTGCTTTCAAAATATACATTTGAAAACAGTATTGTATATGTGGGTTTATCCGGTGAAGAACAAGGGCTTTTTGGTGGTGCCGGACTTGCGGCTTATGCCAAAGAAAAAGGTTGGGATGTTATTGGTGTATTGAATAATGATATGATAGGGAATATTGAAGGTGTTGATGGTGTGATTGACAACAGAACCTTTAGGATTTTTTCTGAACCTGTACCGCCTACCGAAACAGAAAAAGAACGGAATGCTCGCCGGTTTTATGGTGGTGAGGTTGATGGTATTTCGCGCCAATTAGCCCGTTACATCCATAAAAACGTAAAAACTTATATGCCCGAAATGAACCCCATGATGGTTTATAGACTGGATAGATTCGGGCGAGGTGGCCATCATCGTCCCTTTAACGATTTAGGGTTTGCAGGCATCCGGATTATGGAAGCCCATGAAAACTACACCCAACAGCATCAAGACATCCGGGAAGAAAACGGTGTAAAATATGGCGACGTCATAGCGCATGTAAATTTTGGTTATGCTAAAAAACTAACTGCCGTAAACGCTATAAATTTAGCTAGTTTAGCTTGGGCGCCACCTGCTCCAAAAACGGTTGCTATTGGCGGCATGGTAGAAGCAGCGGCTAAACTAAAATGGGACAAAGTAGTAGGCGCAAAAGGCTATAAAATTTATTGGCGGGACACTACCTCTCCTACTTGGGATTACAGCCGATATGTTGGCGATGTTACCGAATTCACTTTAAATGGTATTGTTATTGATAACTACTTTTTCGGAATTTCTTCGGTTGGAGAAAATGGCTTTGAAAGCCTTGTTACATTTCCAAACAGCGTATTTTGAAAGGAGTTAAAAATGACTTAATATAAATTTTCCATCATTCTGTTAATGAAGGCAACCTCTAAAAACTCACCCATTAAAAATAGGTTAAGATAAATTTGTGTAATAATTTGATTATCATTGTATTGCAGTTATTATGAAGAAATTTAAAAGGCATAGGGATTACGGGTTTTTCGACCAAGATATACGGTTGAGCAAGTTGGGCAAATTGGGAGATCCATTAGAAAGGCTGGACCGAGGGGGTCGATTTCGAAATATTCAGGGGATTATTGGAAAGCAACCTGATGCCATTGGCAAAGGGCAAAGGTTGAAGACGCCTCTACGACCATGTGATGCTATTCAATATTTTGATACTCCATCGTTTTTATGATCTATCAGACGAACAAGTAAAGTATCAGATCAATGACAGGATGAACTTTATGTGATTTCCCAGTCGTTCTTCTATTGAATAGGAATGACTAAACAACCGTAATTACGTTGAAAGATACTCAAATTTTCTTTTTTGAAAAATGATTTAACACTTTGTTCTAATAAAGTTTGAAAACCCACCCCTAACCCCTCCAAGGAGGGGAATAGCTCTCGTTTTCAGATTCTAGTTTTAAGTGAAAGTTCATGTTTCGATACATGCGGAGATGAAACTGCCAAAACTGTAGTCTAATTTGATATTTTACCTTAACCAGCATCCAAATTACCTGAAAATATGGATGCGCACCGGAACCGTTCCCCTCTTGGGAGGGGCTAGGGGTGGGTTATTATTATAAATGAATACAACAAGAATCTACACCAGTTTTAAAAAATCTATAGATTTTTTATTCGTAACAATTGTCTTTACATCGATTTTTAGCTTTATTCGTGCATTCGTGGCAAATAAAAAGTGTGATTTTGTCCTGACATTTTATTAGTCAGTCTTTCCTTTTTATTAAAATTAGTGGTAGAAAGGGAAGAATTTTGAGTTAAAGTAAGATTCCTGTTTTCACAGGAATTTAGCCATTAAAACGGGACTTCGTTATCCTCATCATCATTAAACGAACTTCCAAAAGCTTGGTCTGGACTCACTTTAAAGGTATCGGATTTAAAGGTATCGTCGTTGGCGGCAGCATTCATTTTAGAATGAAACTCGAAAGGTGAATCAAAATCATCCAAATTATCGAATTTACCTAGATGACCGATAAATTTTAAACGGATGTTATCCAATCCGCCATTACGGTGTTTTGCTACTATAAATTCCGCTTGACCTTCGGTTGGAGTACGTTCCTCATCATCCCATTCGTCAATTTTATAATATTCCGGACGGTAAATAAAGCTAACAATATCCGCATCCTGCTCAATGGCCCCAGATTCCCGTAAATCTGAAAGTAACGGACGTTTGCTTCCGCCACGGGTCTCCACAGCACGCGATAATTGCGATAAGGCAATAACAGGCACATTCAACTCTTTTGCCAAGGCTTTCAAGTTTCTGGAAATCATGGAAATCTCTTGCTCACGGTTTCCACCATGGCTACTACCACCAGTCATTAACTGCAAGTAATCAATCATAATTAATTTGATACCGTGTTGTGATGATAAACGACGTGCCTTTGCCCGTAAATCAAAAATGGAAAGCGACGGCGTATCGTCAATGAACAAAGGGGCTTTTTCAAGTCCTTTTACTCTTACGTTTAACTGTTCCCACTCGTGCTTTTCTAATTTACCAGTACGCAATTTTTCCGAGGACAATCCGGTTTCGCTGGAAATTAAACGGGTTATTAACTGTACCGATGCCATCTCCAAAGAGAAAAATGCTACGGGTATATTTTTTTCTACCGCAATATATCGTGCCATAGATAATGTTAATGCCGTTTTACCCATACCTGGACGTGCCGCCACAATAATTAAATCGGAGGGTTGCCAACCTGATGTTAATTTATCCAGTTTGTTAAATCCGGTTGGAATACCACTTAAACCTTCTTTATTTGAAATTTCTTCAATTTTCTTTTTGGCTTGAATGACTAAATCTTGAGCGGTTTCACTGGATTTTTTAATATTCCCTTGGGTAACCTCATATAATTTTGACTCAGCTTTGTCCAATAAATCGAAAACATCCTTGGTTTCATCATACGAATCCTCAATAATTTCATTGGAAATTTTAATCAAACTTCGCTGAATAAATTTCTGCAAAATAATACGCGCATGAAACTCAATATGTGCCGATGAGGATACTTTTTGGGTTAGGGAAATCAAGTAAAAATCGCCCCCGGCGACTTCTAATTTTGAGTTTTTCTTTAACTGTGATGAAACGGTTAATAAGTCCACCGGTTCGCTATTTTCAAATAGATGAAAAATAGCCTCAAATATGTGTTGGTGCGCAGGAAGATAAAACGCATCCGGACTTAAAATATCGATAACTTCGTCAACCCCTTTTTTGTCAATCATCATCGCTCCAAGCACAACTTCTTCTAAATCAAGTGCTTGTGGTGGTATTTTTCCTTTCTCAAGACTGATTAATGTACTCTTGTCAACTTTATATCCTCTAATTTGGTCGGGTTGTTTCATAACTACGAAAGTAACTAAAATGAACGTGCATTGGATGAAAAAAAAGCTTTTGATTGTTAACTGGTCGTTAACAATTTAACTGTTAATAACTTAAAAATATTGTCAACATCGCAAAAAAAATCTGAAGCGGCCAACTTCAGATTTTACTTTGTTATGGTTTTAAACAGGTTAGTCCTTATAGACGCCCATTTGCAAATATTTATCCATCCGTTTTGCCACTAAGTCTGTTGGTGATAAGTTTTTAAGTTTTTCATAAGATTTAACAATGGCATTACTAACCGATATAAAAGTTTTCTCTCTATCTCTGTGGGCGCCCCCAAGTGGCTCTTTAATGATTTCATCCACTAGTTTTAGTTTTTTCATATCGATAGCTGTTAATTTCAATGCTTCGGCAGCTTGTTCTTTAAACTCCCAACTGCGCCATAATATGGATGAGCAAGATTCTGGGGAAATTACGGAATACCACGTATTTTCAAGCATTAAAACCACATCGCCAACACCAATTCCCAAAGCACCTCCCGATGCGCCTTCACCTACAATAACGGTAATAATTGGCACTTTTAGCCGGGTCATTTCAATAATATTCCTAGCAATGGCTTCGCCTTGTCCGCGTTCTTCAGCTTCAAGTCCTGGGTAAGCGCCTGGTGTATCCAGAAGTGTTACCACTGGAATACCAAATTTTTCGGCAGATTTCATTAATCGAAGCGCTTTTCTATAGCCTTCCGGGTTTGCCATACCAAAATTTCTGTACTGGCGCGTTTTGGTGTTATAGCCTTTTTGTTGCCCAATGAACATAAAACTCTGGTCGCCAATTTTACCTAAACCACCTATCATGGCTTTATCATCCTTAAACCCTCTATCGCCATGCAATTCCAAAAAAGTGGAGCCGCAAATGGCTCGAATATGGTCCAAAGTATAGGGTCTATCCGGATGACGGGATAACTGCACACGCTGCCATGGCGTTAGGTTTTTATAAACTTCTTTTTGTGTAGCCGCCAGCTTTTTCTCGATATTCGAACAGGTTTCAGTAACATCTACTTCGCTCTCTTCACCAATGACTTTACATTTTTGCAATTGGTCTTCAAGTTCTTTTATGGGGAGTTCAAATTCTAAGTATTCCATAAGAATTTTTTGTTTTGCTATTAATGAATTGGTTAGTCTACAAACCTACATATTTTTTCATTTTAAATAAGAGTCTGTTTAAGAATTTGTCAATTATTTTTTTATGCCTCTTTTTTGGGCATTGTTTCGTTATAATTTTGAACCATAGCTATGGCTATGCTTAAAAATTCTGCCTCATACTTCCTGAAAAATAACCTGTAAAAATTCTAATCACAAATTCTTAAACAGACTCGGATGAAAATCTAAAAATGTTGGTTCAATTAAACCTATTTACAAAAGTAAGCAATCTTAAAGAGAATATAAAAACTTAAATGATGTTGCGCATGGAAACGCGTAATTTATTTAAAGTTGTTTTGCCACTAATACACGAACTAAACTAAAAATTGGTAAAAAAAATAATAGGCACCAATAAAAAATCTATAGAATTTTTAAAATTTGTGTGATTTTTTTCTTCTCAATCTATTATTAAGAAAAATTTGTGTATTCGTGGCGTTTTTAATAAGGTATGATTCTACACTATGAGGATGGAGGGTTAAATACGTTTTCTTTTTAAATATCTTAAATTTTTCAAGATGGCATTTAACAGAATAGTCGTGAAAATTATGATGGCTCCATAATAAAAATACAAGCTCATGATTTCCTTCTCAGGAAACAGTAATACCGCAATAAAAATACCATAAACAGGTTCTAGATTATAGCTTAAAACTACGGTGTACGGACTGATAACCTTCATAACATGCACTGCCGCAATAAAAGCATAGGCTGTACAGATAGATGCCAAAATGAATAGATAACCAAAATCTGAAAGGCTTAAATTGAAGAATTCCACTGAAAAACCTCCGCCAAAAATCAGTATGTAAATAGAGATGAACAAAACACCACTTAAAAATTCGTAAAACGAAATAACAGTAGCCGTATGCTGTTTTAAAAATGTGCCGTTGAGCACCGCAAAAAGTGACGATAAAAAGGCAGAAGAAATACCCAAAATGATACCGTTTATATGTTTCATTTCGCTTTGCGTAATCACTAAAACCCCCAATACCACAATAACTCCAAACAAAATTTCGTACCAAATAATACGCCGTTTATAAATTATGGGTTCAATTAATGATGCAAAAAAAGCACCCGTAGAAAACATGGCGAGCGTTATGGATACGTTTGATACATCAATAGCTCCAAAAAACGTAATCCAGTGCAAGGCGATGATGATGCCTGCTATAGAGAGCCTCAGTAAAGATTTGGGTTTGATGCTCATATTGACCTTCGCTACTTTAACATACACAAATATTAAAATAGAAGCCATGACCATTCTGAACCACACCAAGGGAATGGCCGTTATGGTTATTAGTTCGCCCAAAATAGCCGTAAATCCAGCTATAAAAACCAAAAAATGAAGGTGCAGATGGTTTTTTAGCTTAACGTTTAGCATTGCGGAGAAGGAAAATGGCCAATATACCAAAAATGACATTAGGAAACCAAACCGCAATTAACGGTGAAAAATCAGATTGCTCTGCCATAACCCCAAAAATTTTATCGAAAAAAACGAATATCATGGCAATGCAAATACCTACAGCCAAATTGACTCCCATGCCACCACGACGCTTTTTAGAGGACACAGCCACCGCAATGATTGTTAGAATAAATACCGATACCGGCAAGCTCCATTTTCGGTACAAAACCAATTTAAAACGTCCCACATTTGAAGATCCACGCGCTTCTTCCTTAGCAATAAACCGTTTTAAATCGCCATACATTTTAGTCTCGGCAGCATAAATAACGGGAATCAAATCATCGGCATCGAAAGCGAAAAGTGTGTCTTTGGTGGATTCAATTTGTAAGGAATCTTCAGCTTTACCGATGGTGCGTTTTACATAGTTTGTTAACCTATACGTGGTATCTTCCTCAATATATCGGATATTGGTTGCCGTAATTTTGTATTTAAGTTTATTGCCATCAAAATGTTCTAAAGTAAAATTGTTTCCGTTTTTTTTGGCAACATCAAAACTGCTTACATAAATAATTTCCTTGTCGTTGATCTGTCTAAAAACATTTTGGTCCGTTTCCTCAAAGGCCGTTTTTCCCTTTTTCAAATATTTATAGGTAAAATCATTAAAGCCCTCGCTTGCTTTTGGCGCTAAAAACAATCCTAATATAATGGCTAATATGCCAACTATGGTTGCACCAATCAGGTACGGTCTTAAAAATCTGGTAAACGAAACCCCGGAACTTAAAAAGGCAATTACTTCAGTATTATTCGCCAATTTAGAGGTAAACCAGATGACCGATAAAAACAAAAACAGCGGAAACAGTAAGTGCGCAAAATAGATGGTAAAATTATAAAAATAGATAAGCACCTCGCCCATAGGCACTTCATTTTCAAGAATCCTACCAATTTTTTCGGCAAGATGCACCGTTATCCCTATGGGAATAAACAGAAGCAACATCATAAAAAATGTAAACAAATAACGTTTTAATATGTACCAGTCTAGTATTTTCATCCTCTCCCAACCTCTCCAAAGGAGAGGAGTTTTGGTTATTGGTTATTGGTAAAATTGAGAATATTCTCGATATCCTAACTGTAACTTTTAATATCTAACTTCTGATATCAAAATTTTCTTTGTTCTTTAAAGCCGATTATCCATCTGCTTCACCATCATATCCTTCCAAGTCCTAAAATCTCCTGCTAATATATGTTTTCTTGCTTCGCGAACCAACCACAAATAAAAACCCAGGTTATGGATGGTTGCAATTTGTTTTCCCAACAATTCATTTACAGTAAACAAATGCCGCAAATAGGCTTTGGTATATTCGGTGTCCACAAAGGTAATTCCCATGTCGTCCACAGGCGAAAAATCATTGGCCCATTTTAAATTCTTAATATTAATGGTGCCATGTGCGGTAAACAGCATGCCATTTCGGGCATTTCGCGTGGGCATCACACAATCGAACATATCAATACCTAACGCTATGTTTTCCAAAATATTGATTGGGGTACCAACGCCCATTAAATAACGAGGTTTATCTTCGGGTAAAATTTCGGTTACCACTTCTGTCATGGCATACATTTCCTCGGCGGGTTCACCTACCGAAAGGCCGCCAATGGCATTTCCAACGGCTCCAGCATTGGCAATGTATTCTGCGGATTGCTGTCTTAAATCTTTATAAGTACTCCCCTGGACTATAGGAAAAAAAGCTTGGTTGTAATTGTATTTTAAGGGTGTTTTCTCTAAATGGTTGATGCACCTATCCAGCCAACGATGCGTCATGTGCATGGAGCGTTTAGCATATTTATAATCACAAGGATAGGGTGTACATTCATCGAACGCCATAATAATATCGGCACCAATGCTGCGCTGAATTTCCATCACATTTTCGGGAGTGAATGTATGGTAGCTTCCATCTATATGCGATTTAAATTTAACCCCTTCTTCCTTAATTTTTCGGTTAGCAGACAAAGAATATACTTGATACCCACCAGAATCGGTTAAAATATTCCGATCCCAATTCATGAATTTGTGGAGTCCTCCCGCTTGTTCTATAATACCAGTTTGAGGGCGCAAATATAAATGATAGGTATTCCCAAGAATAATATCTGGGTTTATATCGTTTTTCAACTCCCGTTGATGCACCCCTTTTATGGTGCCCACAGTACCTACTGGCATAAAAATGGGCGTTTCTATCACTCCATGATCGGTCGTTATTTTACCCGCTCTTGCCTTACTTTGAGGGTCTTTGGCGTTTAATTCAAATGTCATGTGTTGTTTCTATTGTTTTTAATGCTCATCCCGATAGCTATGGGGACTTCCATATAAACATTTCCTCTAGCCTCTAAATTTAGTTATGGAAGGATCATTTAACTAAAAAAGTTTCAGTTGGCAAACCTACATATTTTTTTAATTTTAAAATGGATTTAATAGTATTTTATAAGGCTAATATTGTTATTTAAGTACATATAAAAAATGGTATTTTTTTTCATTATTGTCCGCTAAAGAGTCAAGACAGGGCAAATGCTTTTAGGAACTTAATAATCTTTGTGGGCCCGATAGATCCATCGGAAGAGCCTCCCCACAATAACGCATGTAGTTGATATTCGGTTGTTTTATGTCAAATTCAGGTTGTTCAGTGAAAGAAAACTGAAAAACAACTTTGGCATCTGGAAAGGAACTTATTTTTACATTAAAACCATAACTATGTTGCTTTTTCCATCATCCATGTCCCTTTAGGGACTTCATTTGGGTAGCGGCAATTATATCGAGGAGTGGATTCGTGCCTTTAGGTACGACATAGGGCAGCATTTAAAGAAGGATATTTGCAATCTGGTTTCATGTATGGCATTGTTTTAAAATCCGCTTTCCCATCCTGTACCTAAAGACACAGAAAACCAGCGTATTAACATGCCACTACCCAAATGAAGTCCCTAACGGGACAGGGCAAACGCTTTTATGGACTTAATAATCTTTGTGGTCCCGATAGGAGCCATCGGAACGTGTAATATTTTGTATGCCTTTGTGTTACAGCTATTGCACTGAGATGCACAAAGCAAAAAACCATTACATAAAGGAGTTTATCATGGGTCATATAAGAACATTTTTTAAAGGCGTTTGCCCTGAGAATCAAGACCGCTTCGCTGATAGTCCCGATAGCTATCGGGAAAAGAAGATAGATTAGATTGTAACTCATTGATAAACAATTTGATTTTTTTTAAATCTTTTATAACTCTATTTTTTGTAGTGGTTTAAAAAGCCGGCACAAAAGTCTGATAATAATAAGAAACGCCTAAAAATGTGCATATTGACGGACTACACATATTTTATAGAGCAACCGTGATTCTTTTTTGTAACAATGATAATAAATCTTTTTTGGCAACGTTTTTGATATTATTAATCCAAATCTTAAAACGACTATTATGAAAAGTTCTAAAAACAAGCACAAAAACGTATTCTTCACTTTATTATTAATGGCCCTGATCCCTACTGCACTCATGGCTCAAACCGCTACTGGCTTTGGTTTGAAAGGAGGATTGAATTACAACGGCAATGGCGATTACTTTGAATCGATTGGTGCCAATGCACAACATCCGGACAGAAACGTTGGGTACCATGTTGGGGTGTTTGGCAAAATTGGAAACAAAGTTTATTTTAGACCAGAGCTCGTTTATTCAAGCACAAAAAGCGATTACAACGACGATAGTTTTAAAATGCAAAAACTGGATTTACCTTTATTGGTTGGCATCAAAGTTCTTGGTCCTCTCAGTGTTTTTGGAGGCCCTTCGCTTCAATATATTTTGGATACGGAATTTGATGGCATTACTATAAATGATGTTGAGAACGATGTTTCGGTAGGACTTAATTTTGGTATTGGCCTTAACATGAACAGATTTGGTATAGACCTTAGGTACGAAAGAGGTTTTAACAATAATGAAGCTACTTTTTTAGGAGGCTCTAGCAGATTGGATACCAGACCCGAACAGCTTATTTTGAGTTTATCATTAATTTTATAGCTGAATTTTGGAAGTCTATAAAAACAAAAAACCTCGCAAATTGCGAGGTTTTTTGTTTAAACTTATTAGTAGTTATTAATGCGAATCAAGGGTTAAAATATCGTAACCATTCAGCCGAGTGAAAATTGGAGTGCGCATTAGGGGCGTTAGCCCTGTAGTCTTAGCAGCAAAATGAGCCATGATGATGGATTAGGGGCTTTAGCCCTGACATCTTTGATAAAATAATTGTGTACGTGTTTGCCAATGTTTATTAAATTTCAGGGCTATATCTTTTTTGTTCATTATCGTGTTATTTTACGAAGATAACAGGGCTACGCCCCTTTTTATTTAATTAACGTTTGTATCTACGACGATTTTAGGGCTAACGCCCCTAATATTGTCTTATAAAACGTAATGGGGTTTAATCTTTTAAACACTTGATTCGCATTATTAGTTGATTTCAATTGAAAACCATATAAAAAAAACACTGATAACCATACAATTAACAGTGTTTTGATTCTTTTTAAAACTTGGTTCGCCAAACCCTGTATATTTTTAAAAATCAAAAAAGTTACAGTTTATTTGTATGTTTGGCAACCAAACAGGAACCAATAAAAAATTATTATTCAGCCAAATTTAAACATTAAATCTGTTTGGTTTTTCCATGTTACCGGTCTTAAGATGCAGATCCATTTGAGGAAAGGCAATGACTATATTGTTGCCTGTAAAATTTTTATTGATTAGTCTTCGAATATCACTTTTTACTTTTCCAATTCTAAAAATATTAGCACTAAAGAATAAAAGCTGAAAATCCAAAGATGAACTACCAAAGTTCAACAATCTAGCTTCAATTAATTTCCTGTCATGTATTTCAGAATGTTCAAACGCACTTTCTTCTAAAATTTTAATTACAAGATCAACATCACTGCCATAGGCTACACCAACATCAATTTTAAACCGGGTTTGTTGCGATTGGTGACTCCAATTAATTACCTTACTAGTAGTTATCAAGGAATTTGGAATGATAATGGAAATGTCATCCCTATTCAATGCTTTTGAAGTCCTTAAACCTATACTTTCAATTTTTACCACGTCATCATCAATCTCTAAAACATCTCCAATTTTTATAGAACGCTCTGAAAGCAAGATGAGACCAGATATCACATCGTTAAATGTTTGCTGCAATCCTAAACCGATACCCACCAACAATGCTGCCGAACCTGCTAATAATAATGTTACTTTGATGCCTAGAGATTCCAACACCAATGCTATCACCATAACCCAAATCACATATTTAATAATTTGGAATAAGGCGTAGGTGGTTCCTGTATCGATGGTGCTGAATTTATAATTGCGGAAAAGGGCTTTCTTGATGAGCCATAATACTATTTTGGCAATCAAAACAACAATTAAAATGGTGACTATTTGAGATATCCTTAATGTATAAGTGCCAAAAGTGACGATTTCAGATTCTAAAATTTGATTCAATTCTTCCATTCCAATTTTGATTATTGTACAGTAAATATCATATTTTGATTTTGTTTTGAGAGCAATAGGTTTGCAATAGTGAATTAACACCCATTAAGCAAAGTCGTTTTTTTTTATGTTTCCAATCAATGCTTCACATACACCGCTTTTCGATTTACGAACTCCATCATCCCATCTTTTGCCAATTCACGTCCGTATCCCGAATTCTTGGTGCCTCCAAAAGGTAACCTTGGATCGGATTTGACCAATTCGTTAATAAAATAGGCACCATCGCTAAGGCTGCTTGCATATTTTAGTGCCTTCTCCGTATTTTTGGTACATACCGTTATCCCAAGGCCATAATTGGAATTTTCCGAGAGTTGAAAAGCATGGTCTATATCCTTGGCTTTAACCATAGCTGCTAAGGGCCCAAAAGTTTCCTGATAGAATGCCGCCATACCAGGTTTTACATCACCCAAAATGGTAGGTTCGTGGTAACACCCTTTTTGATCCCCTCCTAGCAATAATTTTGCGCCTTTTGCAACAGACTCTTGTACTTGTTTGTTCAATTGGTTGGCAAGATCAAGTCTTGCGAGTGGGCCTATAGTTGTGTTTTCATCCAATGGATCTCCCGGTTTCAAGTCCTTTACTGCTTTCGTGAATTTCTGAACAAATTCATCATAGATACCTTCCATTAAAATAAAGCGCTTTGCTGCAATGCAACTTTGCCCACCATTGAGCATTCTGGCAGTCAGTGCTATTTTAACGCTTTTATCAATATCTGCGTCTTCCCAAACAATAAAAGCATTGTTTCCTCCGAGTTCTAAAACTGATTTTTTTATATGACGTCCTGCAATTTCAGCAACCGAAGAACCTGCCCTTTCACTGCCTGTTAGCGTGATTGCTTTAACTGCATTGTGCGAAATGATGACTTCGGTTTGATCGTGATCGACAATCAAATTTTGAAAAACATAGGGTGGATACCCTGCTTTGGCAAATACATCCTCAATTTGTTGGGCACAACCGAATACGTTCGCGGCGTGTTTCAATAAACCCGTATTACCCGCTGTTAAGGTCGGTGCAGCATATCTAAAAACTTGCCAAAAAGGAAAATTCCAAGGCATGATTGCCAAAACACTTCCAATGGGATCATGCCGTACAAAACTTTTGTCGGCATCGGTAGTAATGGATTCGTCTGCAAGGAATCCTGGAGCATTTTCCGCATAATAATCGCACACCCAAGCACATTTATTTACTTCTGACCTCGACTCCAAAATGGGTTTCCCCATTTCCAAGGTAATCATTTTGGCATAGGCCTCTACATGATCGCGCAACACTTGTCCTGCTTTTTTTAGTAACCTGCAGCGTTCCGCAAGAGGTACTTTTCGCCAAGATTCAAAAGCCACTTGACTTCTGTTCAGTTTTTCAACTAAAGCCTCCTCAGTAAGAGCAGTATGTAATCCCACTTGCTCTCCATTATAAGGGTTAATACTTTTAAATTCCATATTATTTTGTTAGACTGCCACTAAGTACTACATTTTCTCGTTTGTCTTCAATAACCTGGGAAACATATTTTCCTCGGATGGCTTTTATCCAATTTTTTGCACGTGCGTTGATTTTAAAATCATCGGTCATCATACGGCCTCTTGATACTAAAATGCCCATATCGGCCCCTTCATACAAATAATCCCCTTCTTTGGAAATATGGAGGAAAAACGCTTCGCTTTCAGTTTCTACCGCTCTTCTGTGGGTATCCATCCTGTCAAATTGGATATGGCCATTATCGAACATTTTATAAATCCCTGATTTCGGGGCTTCAGAAACATACTCGATAGTGTCCTCGGTATGCTTGATGATCAATTGGCTCCAACCGTCTATGTTTTCTTGTCGTGCCCATCGTTCATTCATCTCGTTGATGTTTAACTTATATTCCACATCCATCCATTCCAAAATATGGAATACAAAAAGCGGCGCATCAGCCAATGCAAAAACGGCATGGTTTGTAATGGAACTTGCACCCGTAACCCTTGGGTTTAATTCACCTAGGTAAACCTCTCCATTGTCCTGATCAATCAAAAAATCGAGTTCAAAATAGCCTTTGTAGCCTTCCTTTCTCAATTGATTTCCAAATAACTGCGTGTATTTTGTTGCTTTTTCACGAATTTCTGGAGTAAACGCATTTGGATAAATTTCGTTTCCACACCAACCACCTTTGTAAGGGGTCAATTCCTTGAACCCAACAAGTTCGGTCATTAAAGGCGCAACAATAGTGCCGTGTCTAGTAACACAGGCTTCAATTGCCGACCCTTTACAATTGATGCGTTTCATTATTTTCACTTCTTTTTCCTTAACAATCTCCTCTTCATACTTTTTGAATTCTTCTTCATTGGTAATAAAAAACGTCGTATGGCCCGAATCACCAAATGGTGTTTGGATTACCAAATCTGTACCAAGAACCTTTGAAACTTTATTCAAATGTGGATAATCCGAAACCGGGGAAAGTACATAGGGCACACAAGGCACACCTGCTTTTTCGGCAATGCGATTGGTGTTTACTTTGTTGTCCATTAAAGTCCGCATCTTTGCAGGCGGGAACATGATTTCCAGTCCTAATTTTTTGGCGAGTTTCTCAGTCGTTTCATCAAACATTAAAAACATAGCTTTTCCAGCCGATTTTCCTTTTTTTCTATGGTTTAAATAAGCCTGGACTTCTGGATGTTGTAAAAGATAATTGTTGATGTCTTCAATACTGGTGAATTCGTTATGCGGAATTTCCTCTTTTGGGGAAAACACATTGGGATGCAGGCCATCAAAGCACTCGATATGGCAAATAAATTTAAAACCCTTTATCCATTCATCGGCACCAAGCATATTGAAATTAGTAGCACTTATAAAATAAAGAGGTATTTCGTTTTTATAAAAGAAGCGTCTTATATCGGCTACGCCATTAAGCACTTCGGCTTTAGATTCCTTCTTTACGGGTATTGTTTTTTTTCTAATTGGTTTGGCTAGTTTTTTTGTGTCTGTTATTTTTTTAGTAGTCATATAACTGTTTTTCAATGATTAAATTAATTGTTTTTTCGTTTTTCCAATGGACATACCGCCCATTGAAGTCGTAATTTTATGTCTGTCCAGTATCTTTTCCTTGAATACCCTAAGACCCAGATCGGAACGGTAGCCGTGTATTTCACTTACATCCAACACCGTCATGAAATTAATGATTTCTTCGCTCACCACTTGCCCCGGCACTAATACTGGAAAGCCAGGTGGATACGGAATTACGAAGGTGGAAGCAACCAATTTTCTTCCGGTGCCCATAACCGACAAACAGTCATTTAAGGGTACATATTCATAATTTTCCTCATCATAAGCCAAGAAATAAGCCTCTCTTAAATTACCTCCAGGAATTCCAGGAACTGCCTGAAAGGAATGATGGAAATAGCTAAAATCCGGTAAGGGTGGCACTTCTTTTGTTAACGAGTGTATTCTTTTATCCCGTATTTCCCTTTCCTTGTCGTTCAGTGCTTTTAGTTCATCATCCAATTCATCCGCAATTTTTAAAAGCGCATTGATAAGATAGGTTACACTACCTCTAGTAGTTCCTATATTCGTCATGAACAGCACCGTATTTCGAGACGTTTTATTAATTTGGATATTAAATTTATCCATTAAATATTTGTTTTTGAACGTGTCGCCATCAACCCCGGTCTTCCCAATATATAAGGTTATTTTTGTTGGATCCAGTACAAATTCATCATTTGCCCATGCCTTGTCCATCCGATTCCAACCTTCATTTTTGGTATAATATTCCTTGAGGCCCGTTTGACGAAATTTATCTGGAATAAAATCTTTCACAGTCAAAACATCAAAGTATTTACTCAATTGGGGGTTATCGTTTATCTTGGCACGAAGTACCATAGCCATTTCAATACTCTTTTCAACCAATTCAAATCCTTCCAATTGCACTTGCCGTCTGCCCACATCCAGTGATGCCAACATTTGATAGTTTGGCGAGGTAGAAGTATGCGTCATGTAGGCTTCCAAAAAGGTGTTTTCCGTTTTTCTACGGAAATCCTCATCCCAAATATGGATCATAGAGCCTTGTCTGAAGCTACTCAACGTTTTGTGGGTACTTTGTGTGGCATAAACACGGATTTTAACGGTATCAGGATTGGGCAATAATGATTGGTCGCCATTTTTCAATCCTTTTATATGCTCATTGTACTCTTTCCTGTAATTTGGGCTATTATATTTTTCATAAAGCTTTTTTGCTGTGAACATGCCAGTACGCTGCTTGTAGTTATAGGCAAAACCCGCAAAGGCAAACCAAGCTTCATCCCATAAAAAAACCATATCGGGTTTAATGGCAAGCACTTCCTCCATAACGCGTTCTACATTATACACAAGCCCATCAAAAGTACAATTGGTCAATAGTAACATTTTAACATTGTCCAGTCTTCCTGCTTCCTTTAACTGCAACAATTTGGTTTTAATTTGTTCCAAAGGCACCGCTCCGTACATAGAGTATTCTTCAATGGGGTAGGAATCCAAATAAACGGGATAAGCACCCGCCAAAACCAATCCGTAATGGTGCGACTTGTGGCAATCCCTATCAATAAGCACCACATCTTGGGGCTTAACCAAGCCCTGCATCACTATTTTATTTGCGGTGGATGTTCCATTGGTCACGAAATAGGTGTATTGTGAACCATAGGCATCCCGTGCCATCTCTTGGGCTTTTTTAATGGGGCCTGTTGGCTGTAACAGGGAATCAAGGCCACCTGTTGTTGCCGATGTTTCAGCCAAAAACATATTACGCCCGTAAAAATCGCCAAAATCATGGATCCATCTTGATTTGAACACTGAATTACCACGGGAAATTGGCATGGCATGAAATACTCCTGTTGGCTTTTGGCTATATTCTACTAAGGCAGAAAAGAAAGGCGTGTTATAACGCTCTTCGATACCACGCATGATAGTTAGATGCATTTCCTGTATATCTTCTGATTGGTAAAAGATACGTTTGAAACCTTTAATGGTATTGTCTTTTAAATGCCCAAGCGAAGAATCGGTTACATAATAGGTGTCCAACTCTGGCCTTAGTTGTTTAATTAAATCTCCAATGATAGGGCCAAGATCGGTTTCTGGTTTGGATGAAAAATCATGTTTTACAGCTTCTTCAATATATGGTTTTATAAGAGGCGTGACCAACTTGGAGTGATAAGGCGGGGCATAACGTACTACAACAGCTTGTATGTTATGATTGAAAAGCAACGTAATCATGGCATCTTGAAAGGAGCGTTGCACCACAACACCATAACTGAACTTATCATTTGGAGTCTGAAGGATTCTTAAACTATGCTTCAATTTATTTTCTTCCAGTTCAGAAATATTATCAACAAACAACACCTCGAAATGATTTTTTCTGATACTGCTATTTTGGTCATGTTCCTCGGCAGACTCCATGCTGTGTTCATCAAAATTAATGAAGTCCAGATTGCTTTTATAACTATCGCCTAACAATTGCCTTGCAGTTTCAGCAACCAAATGGGATAGCGAGGTAAATTCATGACTGGAAAAAGCGTTTTCAAATTTTTGTAAGCGCTCTTTTCCCGGGAATGCGAAAAAGCATTCCACAACCATGAGGTCTTTGATCAACTCCTTGACATGCTGTTTATGTGTTTTTTCATTTTCAGAGCCTTTATGGCAACGTCTCAATTCGGATGTTTGGATTTTCAGTCGGTTCCAAAAATCAACCCGAAGCTGTCCGATATTATAATAAGGTGCACTTTTTGTTTTATTTTTAATCACGTTTTAGTTTTTTGAATGTAATGCTAATTTGTTTCCTTGTGAATCGATAAAAATGGCAAAATAACCAGAATCCTCACTAATAAGGGTCTTTGGCATTACAATGCGTCCGCCTGCGGCTTCCACTTTGTTTAGTACATTGCTGAGATTGTTTCCTCCATTTAAATATATCAATGGGCCTTTATCTGAGGGTATTGAATTAGGGCCCGCTATTACCGCACCACCAATGCCCGATGTTACAGGAAAAAAGGCCATGGCATTTACATCCGTAATGTTTTGTACCATTTCAATACCAAATATGTGGTTATAGAAATGAACCGCTTGTTGAAAATCAATCGCAGGGATTTCAAACCAGCTCACATAATCCTTTATAGCTATTGCTTTATTCTTTTTATTCATTGGAATTCCACCCATCTTTTTTTATTTTAAATGATACCATCCCCTTTATAGTGAACGGGCGAGCTTTGTTGCTCTAAAGTATTTTCTTTGATTTTTAATTCCGTGATTTTATCAAGTCGTGAAGGTTTGATTAGTGGCCCTAAGGAGTCCAGATAGGGTGTAGGTATATTGGGTTGGTAAATACCAAATTGATTGGTGTGTATATGGTCTCGAAAACTTTTAAGAGGTTGGCCAAGGCGAAGAATGCCCAATTCGCGACTTCTTTTTGCTCTTTCAATATTCAATTCAAGCGGTATGATTTCTTCGGTGCCTTCTGATTGGTGCAAGATACGACCATCTGGACCACAGACTATGGAACGCCCACAGCCCCCGGTATCCAAACCATTCACATCAAAAAAATAGCATTGGTTTACAGATGCCATGGCTCTAACAATAGACAGTTCAATATCGCGATCAATGGTTCCAGACATGGTAGGGTGCATAATAACTTCGGCGCCCATAGTGGTTAAAGTTCGAATGGTTTCAGGAAACCACATATCGTAACAAATCGATACCCCAAATCTTGCAACTTTAGGCACATCGAATACACAAAAATCCTGTCCGGGTGTTACTCCTGTTTCATAAGGATAAAAAGGAAACATTTTTCGGTATCGGGTTACTATTTCTCCTTTGGGATTGATAACGGTTGCCGTATTGAAAATTTTACCTTCACTTTTTTCGAATATGGAGCCAGGGAGTAACCATATTCCATATTGTTTGGCTTTGGCCTGCATTTCTGCTTCAAAGTTGTTAGGAATTGGTTGTGCGGTGTGGGTCAATGGCCCGAATGCACAAAGTTCACTAAACATAATCATCTCAATCCATGGATAGAGATTCATGGTAATATCAATTTTCAGCTTCATCATTTCCATGTTGGAAGCGACGGCCGATACTTTCATTTGTATTCCTGCAATTGCGAATGGTCTCATGTATTTATATATATTGTTTTTTAATTGTCACGTGTTTGCTATTAATCATTCCCTTGGGCGATAATACTTTTAGCATACTCGTTTCGTGATTATTTTTTTGTTGCTTTTTTAATTTCGTTTTCCAAAATCGACATCCCCTTTTCCAACTCTTCTTGGGTTATTACTAAAGGTGAAAGTATTCTGATAATATTTCTGTGGGTTCCAGCACTTAACATGATTAAGCCATTTTCTGAACATCCCTGCACGATTTTTGAGCATAAATCAGCGTCTGGTTGATGAGGGTCATTATTTTTTACAAACTCTATTCCAATCATGGCGCCAATACCTCTAACATCGCCAATTTCGGGACAGACTTTTTTCAAATTTTTCAAACGCTTCTTGATAACAGACCCTAAAACTTTGGCTTTTTGATTCAGATTAATCTTCTTCATGTATTTGATGGTTGCCAAAGCGGCAGCACAACAAACAGGGCTCCCAATATAAGTGCCACCAATAGAGCCTGGAGCGGCAGCATCCATTATCTCCGCACGACCTACGACTGCCGCAATGGGAAGACCCGACCCCATGGATTTAGCATAAGTACTTATATCCGGCTGCACACCATAATGTTGCCAACTAGCCCAATGCCCGGTTCTACAAAAACCACTTTGTACCTCATCCATAATTAGCATGATACCATGCTCGTCACAAAAGGCTCGGAGACCTTCCAAATATTTTTGTGGCATGGGGTTAAACCCACCTTCACCTTGTATGGGTTCTAAAATAATAGCTGCGACGTTTTTTACATCGACCAAATTTAGAGCGCTTTCACGCAATCTTTTAAGTTCATCCTTTACAAAACCGGCTTCTCCCCTAGTACCTCTATAACGGTAAACGTTTGGAAAAGGAAGCCGATACACTTCTGGAGCAAAAGGACCACAATCATATTTATAGCTTATTTTACTTGTCAATGTCATCGCCATCATGGTACGCCCATGATAGGCACCTGTGTAACATATAACGGCAGGTCTTTTGGTTGCTTGTCTGGCTATTTTTATGGCATTCTCCACTGCTTCAGCCCCTGTACTTACCAACATGGCCTTGGTTTTTTCTCCGTGTGGCAAAATTTCAGCTAATTCCTCACATAATTCAATATAGGGCTCGTAAGTAACCACATTAAAACTGGTATGCAGATACTTTCCCGCTTGCTCCCTTATGGCTTCAACTACGGGTTCTGGGCAGTGTCCTGCGTTTACAACCCCAATGCCCCCAGCAAAATCAATAAGTTCCCGCCCATCAGCATCTATAATTATCGCTCCTTTTGCTTCCTTTACCGTAGCGGTATTGAACACACCAACTCCGTTCGCCACAGCCTCTTTTCTTCGATTTAGGAGTTCCTGTGATTTAGTCAATTTTTCTGTCATTTTTTAAACTTGCTGATTTTTTTATAATATAAGGCTAATAATAGGATTTTACAACCTTATGCCTAATTATAATATAGAATTTTAAAGGGTTTGCAATTAAAACCCATCAAAAAACTATTGGAATGCCTGTTTAGGAAATGGAAGGTGTCCAAAATTCAGTTGATGGAGATTTCAGGTTTGGAAAACCGAAACTGATCACAGCAAATGAAGATCTTACATACCACCGTGTTGCTTATTTAAATACGAAATTGCCCCAAATTGGTTATAAACTTGGTAATGTACTTGATAACATGAAGTAGGTCAAAAACGCTTTTGTGGCCATCTTAACTTAAAATTGACTGTTGAAGAATACAATTCCATAAACAAAAATCACCCAATACCTATAGACTATTAAATAGATTGAATGTCCATTATTTTTTCTTCAAAGGAATCTTTGAAATTTGATTTGCTCTTTGCTTTTGTCTTATAAGTATAAACAGTGGCCACAGAAAGTTCTAAAAAAGCGGCAATTTGATTGCTGTCCTGAATTCCTAGGCGATATAAAGCAAAAAGCCTTAATTCTGTATTTAACAGTTCTCCTTTTTTCAAATCTGTTTGTTGGTCTTCAGGAAAAAGCGCATTGAATTCCTTGATGAACGTTGGAAACAATCGTAAAAATATGGTATCAAACTGCAAGAATAATTCTTCACGTTCTTTTTTAACGTTATAGCGTTTTAAATTTGTGATGAGATCATCATATCTTTTGGCTACCGTTTTCTGGATGGCATTTTTTTGGAATTGGTCCATTTTATTGATTAATTCAGAGGTTGCTTTGATAAAATAGGTGATGTACTCTTGCTTTATGGTATCAGCCTCACTTAATTTTTTATTCATCTCCTGAAGCTTTAAATAAGAAACTGCCATTTCCTTTCTTGCAGCATTTCTCGTTTTTAACTGTTTGAAAATAATGACAAGGAAAACGATAAAAACCACGGCTAAGAACCCCAAAAGGATGATAATTTTTTCCAATCGGTTATTTTGGCTTTCTACTTTTTTTAGCTGTGCTTGTTCTATAATGGGCAATATGGACGATATTTCTATTTTCCTATGGCGTGCATTATAAAATGTGGCATCGTCCATGGCCAAACCTACGTATGTGTTCGCTTTATCCAAATAGCCCAATTTATATATTTCATTGGCAAGATTGCGCAATGCCACCGTTTCCTTGGTAGCGTTTCTTACGTCTGCAATGGCGGCATAGGCAAGGTATTCAATCGCTTTTTCGTCAAATCCTCTTTGTGAGTACAAATAGCCAAGACTTGATGTGGCAATACCATAATATTCTTGGGGCAAATCATAATTGTTGATCCAATACCTAAAAGCAAACTCTGCACCCTTCCAGTCTTGCTGTTTCATTCTTTTTAAACTTTCGGTTGCCCAATATTCATTGGAATCCGGGGCAACAAATTCCAAAGCTTTTTCAAGATAAACAGTTCCTTTTTGGATGTATTGGATATTAAAGCGTTGGTCCTTATTATAATCGGCCAAATCATAATAGGTTCTGGCCAGTATGGTATAATATTCAAATTTTGTTTTACTGTTTAGGGCATCAATATTTATACTGTTTAAGGTATCGAGTGCTTCTTTGAACAATCCTGATGAAAGCAATACAAACCCTTCCTTGGTTTTTGTTCTGGAAAGCAAATCAGGGTCTTTTAGCACATTCGTTTTTTTCTTTGCCAATTCTAAATAATAATAAGCAGAATCATATTTAAACGATCTATAGGCATCAAATAGCAACAAATAATGGTTATAAAGGTTCTTATCATCTTTGCTTAAAGTAAACTTCTGGACATTATTTTTTAGTTCCTTTATGGAGTCATATTTAATCGATAGGTAACGTTTTTTGTTCCCCAACTCTCTGTCCAAACTGTCAAGAATGCGGTTTATATTTTGAGCAGAAATAAATAAGGAAGAAAAAACAAACAGTATACTTAATAGGTTACGCATTCTTTTTTAATATAAATAGTGTGTTTCAAATTTAACAAATTACGGTAATAGCTTACCCATAATTATGAAAACATATTTTTTTATCCAAATTTAAGAATCTTATAAAATAAAAGCAAAATACTACTTAATACGCAAAAAACAACAACACAATATGCGGTTTAGGCAAAAACCGCAGTATTTAATTAGCAAAATGTTATGAAAACGTTAAAAATTACCTGCCAATTTTCTAAATTATTTCTCGATTCTTAATTCCTAAAAAAAACAATAAACAGCTTATTATCAGTATTTTAAAATAAAATGCACTGTAAAAACATCTCGATTTTTACTCCATGATTTTTTTAAGGGATTTCTAATTTATAATTTGGCTAAATCCTATCAACTCAAGGAAAAAATAATTTTTAACTAAACTAATTTAATCTATGAAATCCATTAAAGTACTCGTGTTCGTTTTTTTTTGTTTACTCGTCTTAGGCTGTAGCAAAACAGACGATGGTTCTTATGTAGAACCCATAACTGTTTATGAAAAAATGCAAGGTAATTGGAATTTAATGAACCTGAGAATGGTTGACCAATTTGCCAAGACCAACGGTATTCAACCCAGCGAACAGAATTTAAGCGCCTTATTCAATTATGATGTTTTTAAAATAGCATTTAATGTGGATGCAAACATGCTGCCAACAAGTTATCAGGTTTCTGGAAATGTGCCTCCCATATTCCAATTGAGTGGTTATTGGGGTTTGAATACCGGTTTCCAGCCAACAAACTCTGGAGCTATTCAAATTAATCTATACAGTGATGCGCAAAAAACCAATAGAACAGATACGTTACTGTTAACATCGGTTCCTGGAAGCAATGAAGAAATGGAAGTACAATTGGTAAGAACCTCTGGAGGCACGCCATTTGTTTCTTATGTATTTAGTCTAACTTCAAATAAGTAAAAAAGCACAAGATGAACCTTCCACAACGCGTCTTCGATTCTCGCGGAAATGATTATATGGAAGCGACATGTGTCCAATAAAAAACAATAAATTCAAACTCATGAAAAAAATTTTATATACTATTTTAATAGCGTTATTTGTAGCCGCCAACTTCGTACATGCACAACAAGAAGTTGGAGGCCCAAATAAAATTTGGTCTTACCCAGTAGTTTACAATTATGATGAGCAAGTTACTTGGTATTTTGATTTATCCACCACCACATTTGCTGCGGATGAAGAGGTTTATCTATGGATTTGGTCACCTTCAGAACCCGATGCCGGAAATTGGGGAAACTCATCGGAATTTGCCCGTTTAACCAATGAAGGCAATATGATATGGAGTTTTACTTTAACGCCAACCACCTATTTTTCCAAAACCGTGGCGGAAATTGCAGCTAGTGCAGGTTTTTGGTTTCGCCTTAAAGACAAGACCGGATCTAAACAAAGCGATGTTACCAATGTACCTTACACCGCATTTTCTTCCTTTTACACAGCCAACGAATTAATACGAGCTTACCCAGAAGCACCAACGTTAAACGGTGGTTTAAGTATTCTGTTCAACTCCAATTTGGTACCTGGATTTGAAAACGTAGAAAGTGTGCATTTTCATAGCGGCATGAACAATTGGGCCATTTTGCAGGAATACCAAGCTTGGCTCCCTGAAATTTCAGAAAAAACAAAACTTAAAAATTTGGGGAACGGTATTTATAAAATGGACTTGATTCCGTCAAAATATTACAACAACATCCCCGATGGTTTTGTTATGGAAAACATCACGTTTTTAATGGTTGCCAAAGATTGGTTTGTCAATTCTGGCGACCAGGTCATTAATGCCGCCGAATTTATTCCGCCACCACCACCAGTATTTCGGTTTTTTCCATTGCAAATAAGCAAAAAAGACTTTTTAGGAATCACAAGAATCAATAACGAAGTTGGAATTAACAAATTGATTTATACCATTAATGCTGGAAATACGGTATTAACTGGAGAATTTAGTGGAAACGTAAGTGAAATTAAAGGGTTTATTGATTTGCCTACCGCACTTCAAGACATCAGTAACATCAATGAAATTCATGTATTGGTAAAAGATAATACGGATAGAACCATTTCAGACACTACCATGCCTCTAAAAACTTTAGACTAACATATAACCAAAAAAATCAAATCTAATGGATAATAAGTATTCACAAATAAACTTTCCGAAAGGAAAGACAAGGACGTATTTTGTTTTAATTGTTGTGTTGTTTTTTCTAACATTAACAATACATGCGCAAGAGAAAAGAACAGTTAGCGGTACCGTAGTGGACAATACGGGTGTTGCATTAGTAGGAGCCACCATTCTGGAAGCTAAAACAAATAATGGCACTACAACCGATTTTGATGGTAAATTTAAAATAGATGCTGCTTTAGGTAGCACCATTGAAGTTTCCTATATTGGTTTTACTTCTGAAAAATTACAGATAACCGCATCAACAAAATCGCCCCTGGAAATCACTTTGCAGGAAGATACTTTTGCGCTTGATGCCGTGGAAATTGTTGCCATTGGATATGGCACGATGCGAAAATCCGATTTAACAGGCGCCATTTCATCCATTTCTTCTGAAGATTTGGTAAAAGGCACCATAACCTCAACCGAGCAAGTACTACAAGGAAAAATTGCAGGTTTAGTGGTTACCCAAGATACGGGCGACCCAAGTAGTGGTTCCTCTTTACGATTAAGGGGAGGCACGTCGCTTACAGCAAGCAACAGCCCATTGATTGTAGTGGACGGTATTGCTGGGGTTGACATTAATGTGGTGCAACCGGCAGACATTAAATCCATAGATATTTTAAAAGATGCTTCCGCTACCGCCATATATGGTTCTCGTGGTGCCAATGGGGTTATCATCATTACCACAAAAAGTACCAAAAAAGGCGCATCATTCAATTATAATGGTTTTACGGGGATCAGTTATGCTTCCAATCATTTGGATATGCTTTCCGCAAACCAATGGAGAGGCTATGTTAGGGAGAATAATTTAACCGATGCCATTGATTTTGGCACCAATACCAACTGGCAAAAAGAATTGGAACTAACCACCGCCTTAACCCAATCGCACACCATTAACATGGCATCTGGAAGTGAAAACGGCGGGTTGCGCGCATCTATTTCTTATCTAAAGAATGAAGGCACAGTTAAAACCACGCAGTTGGAACGCCTAAGTGCCAGTTTAAACACCTACCAATATGTGTTGGATAAAGCTGTTAAAATTGATGCCGGTTTATTTGCCAATATTGACAAATGGCACCCCTTGGACTATCGGATTTTTGAACGTTCCTTTAACTTAAACCCAACCATTCCTGTGTATAACGCTAATGGTGAATTTACATCGGTTGGGGGCACGCTTTATGAAAACCCTGTTGAAATATTGACCAATAGAAATGCCGACAACAAACGCAACAGACTTTTAGGCTATTTTAAAACGGAGGCCAATTTCTTAAATGATTTTCAAGCGGTTTTAAATCTATCTTTAGAACATAATGCCACCACAGGAAACACTTATAAGCCCACGTATGCTGTTTTGGAAGGTAGAAGTGAAAATGGCTACGGACAAAAAACCTATGGCGAATACACTACCATGCAGGTTGAAGCTTATGTAAATTACACAAAATCTTTAGGAAAAAGTAATGTGAATGGCATGGTGGGTTATTCGTATTTAGATAATAGCTACGAAGGTTTTGGTGCGCAACGCAGTGGTTTTGTTACCGATTTATTTGAATACAACAATTTGGCGGCAGGGCAAGATTACCGTTTGGGCGATGTGTATTCGTATAAAGGGAAATCTACCTTAGCGTCCCTTTTTGCTAGAGCAAACTACGCTTATGTCAGTAAATATATGGTTACCGCCACCATAAGAAAAGATGGTTCCAGTCGTTTTGGAGCCAACAATAAATGGGGCGTATTCCCATCGGCTTCCGTAGCTTGGAAAGTTACCGGAGAAGACTTTATGCAATCCACCGAAAATTGGCTTACAAATTTAAAATTCCGTGCAGGTTATGGTGTTACCGGTAATCAAGATGGTATTGGTGAGTATAAATCGCTCTCTATTTTAGGTGTTGGCGGTGATAGTTATTACGACCCAGCAACTGGCACTTGGAGTTTGGCATATTCTCCGGCACAAAACCCGAATCCCGATTTAAAATGGGAATCCACGGCGCAACTAAATATTGGTGTCGATTTCAGTTTATTCAATAAAATAACAGGATCGGTGGAATGGTACAACAAAAGAACCAACGATTTATTATATACCTATGAAGTGCCACAACCACCCTATTTAGTAGGAACCATTCTTGCAAATGTGGGCGAATTGACCAATAAAGGATTGGAAGTAACCTTAAACGCCAATATCATTCAAAATGATAAAATCAACTGGAACGCCAATCTTACCTTTGCGAAAAACACCCAGAAAATTGAAAAGTTATCCAATCAGGTTTACGAAACGGATATTATTTATAGTGGTTCATTGCATGGTTTGTCGGGCATGTCCAACCAGTTTTCACAAATCATTAAGGAAGGGTATCCCGTAGGCACCTTTTGGGGCTATGAAAGCTCTGGTTTGGATGAAAACGGCGCCTTTATATTAAGTGATGAGAAAACGGCCATTGGCAACGTGCAACCCGATTTCACTCTCGGTTTTGGCATGGATTTTACCTATAATAATTTTGATTTAGGGTTTACAACCTACGGAAGCTTTGGGCAACAGGTATTGAACGCCACCAACATGATGCTTTACGACCCCAACAGGTTGCCGGCTAATAATGTACCTGACGACTTTCTAAAAAGTGGCATAACATCAGCACCAACTTTCTCAAGCTATTGGATAGAAGATGCTTCTTTTTTAAGATTGCAAACCGTGTCTTTCGGTTATACCATTCCGTTTAAAAATTCAACCTCAAAACTTAGATTGTATGTTTTAGGAGAAAATTTAGCGGTATTTACAAATTATAAAGGTGTAGATCCTGAAGTAAACTTAACAGGTTTGTCAAACCCTGGTATGGATAGATTTAACAATTACCCAAGGCCAACCACGGTGTCTTTAGGGCTGAATCTAAATTTAGGGTATTAATAAATAATAACGATAAAACGAATTATAATGAAACTAAAAAATATAACCTTAATAGTATGTACGGCACTATCGGTATTTGCATGTACAAATTTGGATGAAGAGTTATTTGATCGCGTTAAAGATGAGAATTTTGGTAAAACGCCCAAAGAAATTGAAGCCCTAGCAGGCGGTGCCTATTCCTCGTTAAGAGGCTTTAAGGATGGGATCTCCAATTCCTTTCCCGCTTCGGAATATGTGTTTTTCTTAAATGAAGTGGTTTCAGATGAAGCTACCATCCCAACCCGGGGCACCGATTGGTATGATGGTGGGCAATATCAAAATGCACAACGTCATACTTGGACCGCACAAAATGGCATGATATTATCCGCTTGGAGATATTGTTATGCGGGCATTGCCAAAATAAATTCCATTATTTATCAAATCAATAAGTCCGGTTTATCTGAAACCGATAAAAAACCCATCTTCGCCGAACTGAAATCGGTACGGGCCTATTACTATTACATGCTTTTAGATCTATTTGGCAATGTGCCTATTGTAACGAATTTTGAAGATTTGGGTTTGCCTGCCAACTCATCTAGACAACAAGTATATAATTTTGTAGAAAGCGAATTGTTGGATGCATTACCCTACTTGCCGTCAAACATTGCTTATTCAAAATTCACCAAAAATGTGGCGTATTCATTATTAGCAAGATTGTATTTAAATTCGGAAGCTTTTGTAAGCAAACCACGTTGGCAAGATTGTATTGATATGTGCCAAAATATTTCTGGATATACCTTGGAACCTGATTATTTTGCGAATTTTGCAACCCAAAATGAAAAATCGACCGAAACCATATTCGCCATCCCTTATGATTCCGATGCGGGTACCGTAGGCAACTATATGAGTTCCATGTCCTATCATTACTTACAAAAATTTGCCGTGTCGCCAACAGGTAATTACCAATGGTCTGCAAATGGTATGTGCGCACAACCAGGGGTGTATTCATCTTTTGATGATTTAGACCGTCGTAAAGGAGCTCTGCTAGAAGGTGATCAAATAAACTTGGCCACCGGTTCGGTAATCATTATGGATAGCGGACAACCATTAACTTATACAGAGGACATCTCTAATTTTGAAGACGCCAAACAAAATGAAGGGGTGCGCTTAAACAAATACCAAATTAATGCCGGAGACAAATGGGAACGCGATAACGATTTTGTATTGATAAGATATGCCGAAATTTTAATGATGCAGGCCGAATGTTATGTACGATTAAATGCTCCAGACTTAGCACGGCCATTCCTGGACCAAATTAATAAAAGGGCCGGTATAGAAACGCCTGCTACCATTGATTTGGCCTACATTAACAAAGAACTACTTCATGAATTTATTTTTGAAGGGCGACGCAGGACGGACAATATCCGGTTCGGAATATTTTTTCAACCTTGGTGGGAAAAAGGAACCACAGCAGCTTACAGAGCCATATTCCCAATCCCAACATCGGTGTTAAGTACCAACACCAACCTTAAACAGAATCCGGGGTACACTAATTAATTTAGTTTGTTTTGTGTTAGCCTTCTAATTTTTTTGAGTTAGTTTTTAGAGGGCTAACATTTTTTTAAATCATAATTATTAATCATTATTGTCCGATTAAAATTTTATAGACTGAACTCATCTTGACTTTTTGTTTTTGACCGAAAACGGGATAAAATTTGTTCAGATGAGGCACTTTTTGAAAGGCATAGCATCGCTACGCATAAAAAAGGTAACGAAATATGGACGAATTTTAGCCGTTTTTTAGGAAACAGAAAAAGTCAAGATGAGTTCACTGTCGAAGAATCGATTTTTAGAGCATTTCGCTCTTTTTATTTTACTTTAGGCTAGCTTTAAATATTTATAAAAATTTATAAAAAAAATCAAACTGTTCATCAGTTAGTTACAATCAAATCTTTATTCTTTTCCCGATAGCTATCGGGACTATCAGCGTAGCGGTCTTGATTCTTTACCGAACAACAATAATCATCAATATACCTTAAAACCAATGACTAAGTTTACTTTGAATATCAATATCATGCTGTTTTGTTTGCTACTGGGAAGTTGCGATTCCAGTTCCGACACTCCTAAAGATGAAAACCAACCACCATTTAAACTGGAGGTTTTTGGTGCCGTTGCAATAAGCAAAACAAACAGTACTAAAGTTTTCGTGCATTATATGCCTTGGTTTGAAACCAAAGAGAGCAGCCCAAATAACCAATGGGGCTATCACTGGACCATGAACAATAAAAATCCAGATAATAAGGATGCCTCAGGGAAAAGAGAAATCGCCTCCCATTACTATCCGTTAATAGGGCCTTACCATTCCGGCGATAAAGATGTTATTGAAAACCATTTATTATTGATGAAATATGCCGGAATTGATGGCATTTTAATTGATTGGTATGGCACCTTTGATCTGAATGATTATAAAATAGTAAAGGAAAACTCAGAACAGCTCATTGCCATGTTAGACGATGCGGGCTTAGAATATGCCATTGTATATGAAGACTGGTTTTTAAACGATATTGTGAATGCGCAATTGGCTCCAACCGTTGTGAGCGCCGCAAAAAAGGATATGGCATACATGCAAAACACTTATTTTAAAGATGCCAATTATATAAAAACAAACAACAAACCTTTACTCTTAAATTTTGGGCCCATTACATTAAGCACACCAGAAGAATGGACTCAAGTATTTAGTGCTTTAAGTCCGAAACCCACATTTTTAACCCTATGGAATAAATCTTCAGAAGCTGCAGACAATGCCCAAGGCGAATATGCTTGGGTGTATAAAAACAGCACCTATCTTTCTAATTTTTATACCAATACGCTTCCAAACCTTCAAGTGGGCATAGGAAGTGCATATCCTGGGTTTAAGGATTTTTATAAAGAAGGAGGCACCTCAACGGCCATCGGTTGGACCATCGAGCACAATAACGGAGCAACCTTGGATGAAACCCTTGCCATGGCAAAAAATGCCAACCTAAAATATTTACAACTCATCACTTGGAATGACTTTGGAGAAGGCACCATGTTCGAGCCCACTAAAGAGTTTGGCTATTCATACATAGAAAAAGTAAAAACATTTGCAGGCGTACAAAATACTGGCAATGTGTTTAGCAGCATTAGTTCCCTCTATAATTTAAGAAAAGAATTTAGCGGCAATGCCACTGTTCAGAAAAAACTAGACCAAGCATTCTATTATTTCGTGTCTTTACAAACCCATAAAGCGACCGCTATATTGGAAACCTTATAAAACATAAACCTTATCATTACAACAGCATAATGAAAAATTCACCTTTCAAAATCTATATTGCCTTTTTAATAAGTATTGCCTTGCTTTCATGCCATTCGGTAAAAAAAACATATCAAATAGCATCTCCTAACCACAACAACGTTTTAACTTTTAGTTTAACTGAAAAAGGCGAACCACAATATGCCTTATCACATAACAACAAAGCGGTTGTTGAACCTTCATTGCTGGGTTTTGAATTTGAAACTCTTGAAAAGATGACTTCAGGATTTGAAGTGGTAACTATTGAAGAAAATACAGTTAACAATATTTGGGAGCAACCTTGGGGAGAGTTTAAAAAAATGACGGATAACCATAGTGGACTCACTGTTCACTTAAAAGAATCTAAAGGCAATGAACGCTTTGTTGATATTGTTTTTAGGGTTTTTAATGACGGATTGGGTTTTAGATATGAATTTCCAAAGCAGGCAAACCTCAACAAGGTAGAAATTTCAAATGAAATAACCCAGTTTACGTTTCCGTTTGATCATGATGTTTGGTGGATTCCTGTGCATTCGGAAAACAGTTATTATGAAAGTTTTTACAGAAAAACGCCCATCAGCAAAACGGACACTATCAACACGCCTGCTACTTTTGAAACAAAAGACAGTTTATATGTGGCGATACACGAAGCCAATTTAACAGACTTTGCTTCCATGACCTTGTTAAAAACCAATGGCAATCAATATAAAAGCGATTTAGTGCCTTGGGCAGATGGCGTAAAAGTATATGCAGAAACACCTTTCAACACCCCTTGGAGAACCATTATCGTAGGTGATACGCCTGGCGATTTGGTTACTTCAACACTCATGCTAAACCTAAATGAGCCTTCAAAAATTGACGATGTTTCTTGGATTGGACCTTCAAAATACATAGGCATTTGGTGGGGCATGCATTTAGAAAAATACACGTGGGGGCAAGGCGAAAAACACGGTGCCACTACTGAAAACACAAAACGATACATCGATTTTGCAGCCCAAAATGGATTGGACGGTGTTCTTGTAGAAGGCTGGAACATAGGTTGGGATGGCGAATGGACTGCTGATGGTTCGGCTTTTAGTTTTACAGAACCTTATCCGGATTTTGATTTGGAAGAAATAAGTAAATACGCCGCTAAAAACAATGTACGCTTAATAGGGCATCATGAAACGGCTGGCGCAGCTAAAAATTATGAAAACCAGTTGGAAGATGCCTTTGCGCTGTATAATAAAATGGGCATTAATGCCGTAAAAACAGGGTACGTCAATAAATATTTAGACAAAAAAGAATGGCATGATAGCCAATATGGGGTTAGGCATTACAGAAAAGTGATTGAAACCGCTGTTAAATACCATATCATGATTGATAACCATGAGCCTGTAAAAGGCACGGGGCTACAACGTACCTATCCCAATTTAATGACCCAAGAAGGCGGCCGCGGACAAGAATACGATGCGTGGTCTGCCGATGGTGGAAATACACCAGAGCACACCACCATTATGCCTTTTACCAGAATGCTGTCCGGGCCTTTTGACTTTACTCCTGGAACCTTTAATTTTGATTATGAGACGCCCAACAAAGCCATGGTTCAAACCACTTTAGCAAAACAATTGGCCTTGTATGTGGTTATTTTCAGCCCTTTGCAAATGGCTTCCGATCTGCCAGAAAACTACCAAGGCAAACCTGAATTTGAATTTGTAAAAGAAGTGCCTTCAATTTGGTCTGAAACAAAAGTTTTAGACTCAAAAATAGGCGAATACACCACCATGGTGCGCAAGGATTGGGAGGAACAAAATTGGTATTTGGGAAGCATTACCAATAGAGAAGCCCGTAACCTAAAAGTATCGTTATCATTTTTGGACAAAGACAAAAATTATACTGCCAAAATTTATACCGATGGAGAGGATGCCCATTACAAAACAAACCCCTATCCTGTTACTGTTTCTGAACAAGTTGTAACCAGTAAAACGGTATTAAATTTAAACTTGGCGCCCGGTGGAGGCACTGCCATAAAATTTACGCTTCTGGATTAATAACAACCGGAGAACCATAGTTCAATGACTATAAATTGCATATCAATATGAGCTTGATGTATAGTTCGCCCTGTAGAAATCGTACTGATTAATTAAACTCTTTTTACTAGGTACTTTTAGAGGCTAATGTTCTTTTTGATTCATTTCCTTAAAAATAGTTTTTGCGTTCCCATTGTTTTTCAGGGCCGCCACTGGGCATATCTTGCCAAACCAAAATACCCAATTCATCGCAATGGGTGTACCAACGGGCAGGTTCTACCTTAACATGTTTTCGTATCATGCTAAAGCCTAATTCTTTGGTTTTAACAATGTCATATTACAAGGCTTCGTCGGTTGGGGCAGTATATAGGCCATCCCAATGTCTTCGTCCCCATAGATCGGGAGCGCTCAGACTGACAACCAATACATTATCAATTTTTGTCATGTACTTAATAAAAGAAAATAATTGTGACAAAACCTTCATTTTGTCCCATTATACCATAATACTGTTCAAATTTGTTATCAACATTGAATAAAGGGTATATTTTGAGGTAGAGGGTATCGGTATGGTTAAATTTGTAATGTATCTTTATGAACTCGTTTAAGTTTTTTCAAAAATCAACAATCAGCAATGCTAAAAGTAATTATATCATTTTTAATACTGTCCTTGCCATCGGCACAGATGTTGTTTTGCCAAGAATATTTTTTTAAACACTACAGGGCAGAAGATGGTTTGTCGCACAATACGGTACATTGCATTCTCCAGGACAAAACAGGCTTTATTTGGTTTGGCACTAAAGACGGCCTAAACCGGTTCGATGGTTATAATTTTAAAATTTTTCAGAATAACCCTGACGACCCAAAAAGTTTAGGGAGCAACTTTATAGAGTGCCTACACGAATATAATGATAGTTTATGGATTGGCACAGGTGACGGATTATTTCGTTATAATGAAAAAAATGAAGAATTTGAACTGTTGGAAACCACCTTAAACCTCCCTATTTTAGATATTGATCATGATCATGACGGCAACCTGTGGTACATTGCGGGCACCTCTTTATTTAAATACCAGGTTAGCACACAAAAAACAACTGTTTTTGATGCCGAAACTTTTTTTCATAACGAAGATTTAACCAGCACACCGGACGGCAACATTTGGACCAGCTATGGGAATTATCTCTATCATTACGAAAAGGGCACCGATTCTTTTAAAAGAATAGAAATAACCACGGCACTAAAGCCCAAGCTCCCATACAGGGTGAATAAATTATTCGCCATAGATAACCATACCTTGCTTATTGGCACGGAAAATCATGGGGCACTATCTTTTAACATTAAAGAAGAGAAGGCCAAGGAATTATTGCCAAAAACAGAAGAGCCCTTATATGTAAGGGACTTTATTATAAATGGAAATGATGAGTTGTGGATTGCAACGGAATCGGGTATTTACATCTATAATTTAAAGAGCAAAACTTATAATGCCCTAAAAAAAAGCTATAATAATCCCTATGCATTATCTGATAATGCTGTTTATGCGCTCTCCAAGGATAAGGAAGGAGGCATTTGGATAGGAACTTATTTTGGTGGCGTTAATTATTACCCAAAACAATATGCCTATTTTAATAAATATTTCCCAAAAATTGGAGAAAACTCCATCAGCGGAAACGCCGTGCGAGAAATACGTGAAGATGCTTATGGAAATTTATGGATAGGCACAGAAGATGCCGGCCTAAATAAATTCAACCCCAGCACAGGTATTTTTACCAACTACAAACCATCGGGAGAGCGCCATACCTTATCGCATTACAACATCCATGCTATTTTGCCCAGGGGCGATAAACTTTGGATAGGCACTTTTGAGCACGGTTTGGATATTTTGGATACCCAAACCGGAAGAATTATAAAAAAATACAAAACGGGTGAAGGCAATGGACTTTCGAGCAATTTCATCTACGGTCTGTACGAAGACAAAGCCAAACAGGTTTTTGCCATATCAAAATCGGGCATACAATCATACCATGCCGAAAACGATCGGTTCTCAACGGTAGAAGCTTTTCCGGAAGGTATTTTTTTTACTGCCCTACTTCAAGACCATAACGGTTTATTATGGGCAGGCTCCTATTGGGACGGGTTATTGTATTTTGACCCTAAAACAAAAATTAAAGGCGTTTTTAAACACGACAACACGAACCCTAATAGCATTAGCAGCAACGCTATAAACGGGATTTTCCAGGACAGTAAAAAAAATCTATGGATAACTACCGAAAACGGGCTTAATTTATATCGGGACCATACCCATGATTTTAAAACCTACAGCAAAAAAGATGGTTTCCCAAGCAATGTGTTCTATTCCATTATTGAAGACGATAAAAAACAGCTTTGGATAAGTACCTCCAAAGGGTTGGTCACTTTTGACCCATTGACGAATGATATGACTGTTTACACCACGGAAAATGGGCTGTTGAGCGATCAGTTCAATTATAATTCGGCCTATAAAAATAAAGCGGGCACTATGTATTTTGGAAGTGTGGATGGCTTAATCAGCTTTAACCCGTCCGAATTTACCAAGAATAATTACCGGCCTCCTATTTTAATTACGGGACTGCAAATAAACAATAAGGAAGTGCCGGTTAACAATGGGGATTCTCCTCTTAAAAAATCAATCACCTTTACCGACAAATTACAATTAAAACCAAATCAATCGTCGTTCAGTATAGACTTTGCTGCCTTAAGCTATACCGCGCCGCGCATCACTAACTATTGGTACAAATTGGAAGGGCTTAACAATGATTGGGTTTATTTGAAGAAAAACCGCAGGGTCAACTTCAACAAGTTGCCCTCGGGCAATTACAGTTTTAAGGTAAAATCGCTTAACAGCAACGGCATCTGGAGCGAGGAAGCTTCTACTTTAAAAATTGCAGTGTTACCTACGTTTTGGAAAAGCAACATGGCCTATGCCCTTTATACCCTATTGACGGCATTAACGGTTTTTTTCGGGTTCAGATTTTACCATTCAAGAATCAAAGCAAAAAACCATCAATTGATTGAAAAATTGAACAATAAAAAGGAAAAAGAGATATATAAGGCCCGAATAGAGTTTTTTACTAACATTTCGCATGAAATCCGTACACCATTGACCCTTATTAAAAGCCCCTTGGAAAAATTGCTTAAAAAAGAGAACAAAGATCTGGAAATGGTGGAGAACCTGTCCATTATGGATAAAAATACGTCTCGCCTGTTGGATTTGACCAACCAATTGCTTGATTTTAGAAAAACAGAATTGGACTACATGACCCTTACTTTTGTTGAAACCAATATTTCTGGTCTTTTAAGAGACACCTATGCACGTTTCAGTCATGCCATTAAGGATAAAAGCATTGACTTTAAGCTTATATTGGAAACAGAAGATGTATTCGCTTATGTAGATACCGAGGCCATCAAGAAAATACTCAGTAACCTTTTTAACAATGCTATAAAATATGCCGAAAAACAGGTAATAGTGACTTTGGAACAAAAAGAGGATTTTCTCGAACTAAAAGTAAAAAACGATGGAACCCTTATCCCTTCCCATTTAAAAAATAAAATATTTGAACCGTTTTTCAGAATGTCAGGCACTAAAAACCAAGGGCTGCCAGGTACGGGCATAGGGCTTTCTTTGGCATACTCCTTAACAGAACTCCATAATGGAAATTTAAGATTGGATGTAGGCGATGCCAGCATGAACGTATTTGTGTTTAACCTACCTATACACCAAGAAAAGGAATTTGATTTATACGATTCCAAAGAACGGCAAAAAGCAAAACATGACGACCAACCATCAATCTATCCAAAAACGGACGACTATAAACCTGTGATTTTATTGGTGGAAGATAATGAGGACTTATTGGATTTTGTTGCAAAAGATTTAATGGAAGATTACTTGGTGCTAAAAGCGACCCATGCGGAAGCTGCTTTGAAACTTATTAAAGACGAGAACATACAGTTGGTTATTAGCGATGTGATGATGCCCGGCATGGACGGCTTTACTTTATGTGAAAAAATAAAGACCGATTTGGAGTCGAGCCATTTGCCCATTATACTTTTAACGGCACAAACAGCTTTGACAGCAAAAATTGAGGGATTGGAAGTTGGCGCCGATGCCTATATTGAGAAACCCTTTTCCATGGAGTACCTAAAAGTTCAGGTTGCCAATTTAATTGACAACAGAAAGCATATCATGGCATACTATTCCAGTTCTCCGTTGGCACACATCAGGAGCATTGCACATACCAAAACAGATGAAACCTTTATCAAGAAATTGGATGAATTTATATATTCGAATATTTCGGACCCCGACTTAAACGTTGAAGCTCTTGCTGAAGCCATGAACATGAGCCGTTCTACTTTTTACAGAAAAATAAAAGATATGTCGAATTTAAACCCGAATGAACTTGTAAACATTGCCAGACTGAAAAAAGCTGCGGAACTCCTAAAATCGGGCGATTATAAAATCTATGAGATTGCTGAAATGGTTGGCTACAAATCCGCAACCAGTTTTGGTCGCAATTTTCAAAAACAGTTTAACATGACACCCTCGGAGTATGTGAACGGTTAAACGTACTGAATGTTAGGGTGAAAACAATAGGGTAAAACATTTTCAATATAGTTGTCTTTGTTATTATGAAATCGCCATTAACAACAAGTTTGCGCAAGCAAACACCGATGAAGATAAAGCGATTCCATATGGTCATTAAAAAAACAAATATTATCTACATATGAATAAAGAAATTACAATAAACAATTTTTCGCAACATCTTTTTTGGGATGTTGATAAAACCACTTTCGATTTGGATAAATATAAAGTTTTTCAGTACATGACAAAAATATCTCATATAATTTAAAAAGCAATATCATTGACCCCTCCGCCATTCGGCATATCGAAAAATCGGTACAGGCTCTACCCCTTGAAAAAAGGGGAGGAATTATTAAGTGGCTTATTTTTAATGTTTTGAACTTTTCATTTTCATTTTTGTCATGTACTGAAATAAAGTTCGAATGATTGCAAAAGTATTGGAATATGGAAATTGGAGTGATTGGAATTTAATAAAAAAGCTATATGGTTTAGAAACAATTAAAGAAATATCGCTTAATTTAAGAAGTTTAGACGCTATAACACTTTCATATTTGGCAGCTTTGTTTTCAGTTGATAAAAAAGAATTTAGAGGCTACAAAAACAGACAGTTAGTCCAGAACTCTTGGAACTCTTGGAACTCTTGGAAAAAATAATGAAATTATCTCAATTTGACGATTTTTTATTGGTTGGAGGAATCTTATTGGCATTACAAAATGGACACACTTTTCAATTGATATCGATTTGTTTGGGAAATGTGAAATAAATGAAGAATTATTTACAAGAACATTAAAAAAATTCTTGAAACCGACTGTCCTCGAGGCAGTCCCGATAGCTATCGGGACATAGAGGTATTTCGCCGTCCCGAAAGCTTTCGGGATTATATTTTGCCCCTCCCGGAATTGCGAAAAGGCAATTCCGACCTCCCCAAAGGGG
>NZ_JBFVFE010000034.1:0-45953 GCF_052728615.1 Mariniflexile sp.
GAAAGTGAAAAGTCTTTAAAGCACTGGTTTTACTGACTTTTCAACTTTCTTTTCAACATTCGCTTGCGGATTTAAGGATCTACTAAATAATAGTGGGAAGATTTTGCTATGAAATGAGCTGTTTCCATTCTTGATTGTTATCAAAATGATTTATGGCGAATTGCATCTGACGAAAAATATAAATATTATAATCAGATGAAACTATCTTAAGTATACTTTTAAAAGTAGACTAACTCAAACTATTCTAGGAAAGCACTTATTGTTTAATAGGTGCTTTTTTTGTACATTGATTTCCACAAATTCATTATTGTTCCACCTCTACAACCGTCCTTTCATGTTGTTTCTTCAAACTAAACAATATGTTCGTAAAGTCTAAAATTTTATAAGGAACTAATAAAAACAGTTATGAGTAAAATTTATAAAATTCTGGATTTTAAATTAGGTTCAATTTCCAATATCTTTTATATTTCCAAAAAACAAATATAAAATGGCAACATTTACATCTAGCTTACCAGACAGTCTTCTTGAAAATTTATCAAAGACAGCAAAAGAGTTAAAAATGCCCAAAAATAAAATAATTGAGAAGGCGTTGGAATTTTATTTGGACGAACTTAAAAGAGCCCAATACATTAAGTCTTTTAAACGTGCATCGAAAGATGAAGAAACAATGGCAATAGCTGAGGAAGGAATGGCAGATTATTTTAGAATGCTGCAAGAATATGACGAAGAATGAAGCAGGGAGAAATTTGGAGTGTATATTTCGATCCAATAATTGGAAGTGAACATGGAGGAAACAGACCAGCTGTAATTATGAGTGGTAATGCAATGAATCAGCATTTGCGTGTAATAATTGTTTGTCCTATAACATCATCTATCCGAAATTATCAAGGTAACCCTATTATAGAAGCCGATGAAAACAATGGTCTTTCTTCCCCAAGTGAGATTATGGTTTTTCATATTAGGTCAATTTCCAAAGAAAGATTCAAAAAGAAAATAGGTTTTATTTCCAATGATAACGTAATAAAAATTAAAGAAACATTGGGCGATCTACTTCGTTTTTAAAAAAACAGCTCCACTTTTTTTTAATTTCAATCACAAATTAGTTTATTCAAGTTTCTCAAAAATCGTACTTTTGCACTTTAGTTTCATTTTTCCTTCCCTTTGGGAAGGTTAGGATGGGCTTCTTTAACCTTAAAACATTCGTATAGCATGCAACTGTACAATAAATTAAGCGCAAAAGAAAGAGCCACATTGATCGATCAAACAGGAAAAAGTCGATTAACACTTTCTTTTTACCAATACGCCAACATTGGCAATCCGCAAATTTTTAGGGACCATTTATTCCTCACTTGGAACGCATTGGACGTTTTAGGCAGAATTTATGTAGCCCATGAAGGTATTAACGGGCAACTTTCGTTACCTGCCGACCGCTTTAACGAATTCAAAGCACATTTGGATAGCATCGGTTTTTTAAAGCACATCCGATTGAACATTGCTGTTGAGCAAGACAATAAATCGTTTTTAAAACTGAAAGTAAAAGTGCGCCATAAAATTGTAGCCGATGGTTTAAATGATGATACGTTTGATGTTACCAATAAAGGCATTCATTTAGGTGCTGAACAATTCAATGATTTTATTGAAGATGAAAACACTGTTTTGGTGGATATGCGCAACCACTATGAAAGCGAAATTGGCCATTTTAAAAATGCGATAACGCCCGATGTTGACACGTTTCGAGATTCTTTGGATATTATTGAAGCAGATTTAAAAGACCATAAAGAAGATAAAAATCTGGTCATGTATTGCACCGGCGGCATTCGATGCGAAAAGGCCAGCGCCTATTTTAAACACAAAGGATTTAAAAATGTGTACCAACTTGAAGGAGGCATCATTGAATATACCAGGCAAGTAAACGAACAAAACCTAGAAAACAAATTCTTGGGAAAAAACTTTGTTTTTGACGACCGTAGAGCCGAAAAAATAAGTGATGATATTATAGCGCAATGCCACCAATGTGGAGACCCTTTTGATATACATACCAATTGTGCCAACGAAGCATGCCACCTATTATTCATCCAATGTCCAAAATGTAAAGAAGCCATGGATAACTGCTGTTCTTCAACTTGCATGGAAATAAACAGATTGCCTTACGAGGAGCAAAAAGAACTTAGAAAAGGACAAGGTAACAGCAACGACATCTTTAAAAAAGGACGTGCCGACCATCTTCCCCATAAAAAAGATTTAAGGAACATTTTTGAAGTTTTTCAATCTAAAAAACAGTAATGGGTATGATGCAGAAAATTGAATTAATGGCACCTGCCGGAAATTTTGAATCCATGCAAGCCGCTTTGGATAATGGCGCCAATTCCATCTATTTTGGGGTTGAACAATTAAATATGCGAGCTCGTGCTTCCATAAATTTCACTTTAGATGATTTGGAAGAAATTTCAAAACGTTGTAAAGCCAAAAATGCAAGAACCTATTTAACACTTAACACCATCATTTACGACCATGATTTATCTCTTGTAAAAACTTTAATAAATAAAGCGAAAGAAGCCGATATTACTGCGGTAATCGCCATGGATCAGGCGGTTATTATGGCGGCGAGAGAGGTTGGTATGGAAGTGCATATTTCCACCCAAATAAACATTACCAACATAGAAACCGTTAAGTTTTATGCTTTGTTTGCAGACACGATGGTGTTGAGCAGGGAGTTGAGTTTAAGACAGGTAAAAAAGATAACCGAGCTTATTGAAAAAGAACAAATAAAAGGCCCATCGGGGAATCTAATTGAAATTGAAATTTTTGGTCACGGGGCACTTTGTATGGCGGTTTCTGGGAAATGTTATATGAGTTTACATGCGTATAATTCTTCAGCAAATAGAGGTGCTTGCAAACAAAATTGCAGAAAAAAATATACGGTTATCGAGCAGGAAACGGGGTTTGAAATGGCCATTGATAATGAATATATCATGTCTCCCAAAGATTTATGCACCATCGATATTTTAGACCAAGTAGCCGATGCAGGTATTAAGGTTTTAAAAATTGAAGGTCGCGGACGCGCGCCGGAATATGTTGCCAAAGTTATTAAGTGTTATCGCGAAGCTATTGATAGTTTGCACAACGACACCTATCAAAAAGACCAAGTAATTACTTGGATGCAAGAACTCGAAAAAGTGTACAACCGCGGTTTTTGGAACGGGTATTATTTAGGGCAGAAGTTAGGTGAATGGAGCAATGGCTCGGGGTCGCACGCCACACAAAAAAAGGTGTACATCGGCAAAGGCACACACTTTTTCCCAAAACCTCAAATAGGAGAATTTAAAATTGAAGCCTTCGATATTGCCATTGGCGACACCATTTTAATTACGGGCCCAACCACAGGGGCAAAAGAAATTGAAGTGCATGATATGATGGTAAACGACCAAAAATCAAGCAAAGGCACCAAAGACGATTTGGTAACCATTCCACTTGGTTTTAGAATCCGTCCTTCAGACAAATTATATAAAATGGTCGAAAATAAAGTAGAAGCTTAATGGTAGTTATCACGTTGCAACGCAATAAATGTATTGGGTGTAATTACTGTGTGGAGTTGGCGCCCAATCAATTTCAAATGTCTAAGAAAGATGGAAAATCGGTATTGCTTCATTCCAAGGACAAGAAAGGGTTTTTTACTTTAAAATCGAACGAAGAACATATTTTTGACGATTGCGATAAGGCTTCAAAAGCATGTCCTGTAAAAATAATAAGTGTAAAATCTGTTTGAAACATGATTGAAGGATGGGATTTCTTAAAGTTATAACGATAATTAGTCATCTATTTTAAAGTAAGCATAATAATCTTATCTTTACCTCGAGAAGTTTTTTTGAAATATAATTTTAAAAATCCTATCAAATGGTCATTCTCGAGAACGCGGGAATCTAAAAAAACAATTATAAACCTCCTTCCGATAAAATCTCGGTTTTAATCGGAATCAATATATAAAACTTATGGCTTGTAACAGTTGTTCAACTGGTAAAGACGGTCAACCTAAAGGATGTAAAAATAATGGCACTTGCGGAACGGATAGTTGTAACAAACTAACGGTTTTCGATTGGTTGGCCAATATGTCGCTTCCAAACGGGGAAAAACCGTTTAATTGGGTTGAAGTCCGCTTTAAAAACGGCAGAAAAGAATACTACCTAAACTCTGAAAACTTAACGTTGAGTATGGGCGATGTAGTAGCTACACAAGCACCATCGGGCCATGATATTGGAATGGTTACCCTTGCGGGGGAATTGGTACGCGTTCAAATGAAGCGCAAAAACATCTCAGAAACACCCGAGGAAATTCTTAAAATTTACCGAAAAGCAAGTCAGAAAGATATTGATATTTGGAGTGAAGCCCGCGACAAAGAAGAACCTATGAAGGTTAAAGCGCGACAGTTTGCCATAGATCTTAAATTGGAAATGAAAATTTCTGATATCGAATTTCAAGGCGACGGCAGTAAGGCAACCTTTTATTATACAGCTGAGGAACGCGTGGATTTTCGCGAACTCATCAAGGTGTTTGCCCGCGAGTTTAGAACGCGCATCGAAATGAAACAAGTTGGATTTCGTCAAGAAGCCTCCAGACTTGGCGGTATTGGGTCGTGTGGGCGCGAATTATGTTGCTCTACTTGGTTGACGGATTTCCGTTCAGTAAGTACTTCGGCAGCACGTTATCAGCAATTATCATTAAATCCGTTAAAATTGGCGGGTCAATGCGGAAAATTAAAATGTTGTTTAAACTATGAGCTGGATAGTTATTTAGACGCCTTAAAAAGTTTCCCGAAAACAGAAATTAAACTTCAAACGGAAAAAGGAACCGCGGTATGCCAAAAAACGGATATTTTTAAAGGGCATTTATGGTATGCCTATGAAGGAGAATGGGCAAACTGGCATAAAATTACCACCGAACAAGCCAATGAAATTATCAGCTTAAACAAGAAGAACCAGAAGGTTGTTAGTTTGGAAGAATATGCGCTGGAAGTTACCGAGGATACTAAAACAGAATTTGAAAACGTTGTAGGACAAGATAGTTTAACACGTTTTGATAGTCCAAAACCCCGTAATAAACGTAAAAACAATAAACGCAAGAATAATAAAGACCATAAAAACACGGCCCCTGACCATAATACCAACCAAGGTGCTAAAAAAAACAATAATAGAAACAAAAACAACAGGAAAAAACCCCATAACCCCAAAAAGATTGAGAAATAGTGTGCCAATAGTTTTATTGATAATTTCCTTTGTGTTTACTTCTTGTGATCCAAATCGCGTTTTCGATGAATATCAATCGGTTCCTGGTACATGGCATAAGGATTCTGTAATCAGCTTTAAAGTAAAACCACCCGATTCGACCAATGCCTACAATCTGTTTGTCAATCTAAGAAACACCAACGCCTACAAATACAATAATTTGTTCTTAATTGTAAACATGCATTTTCCTCACGGAAAAACCATAACAGACACTTTGGAGTATAAAATGGCCGATCCCTCGGGGAAACTTTTAGGCACTGGAATGAGCGATATGAAAGAAAACAAACTTTGGTATAAAGAAAACGTTGTTTTTAAGGAAAAAGGAGAGTATATAGTTAACATTCAACAAGCCATGCGGGAAAACGGTAAAGTTAATGGCGTGGTCGAGTTGGAAGGCATAACCGATGTAGGCTTTAGAGTAGAAAGACCCAACAAAAAATAACACCTAACCTTACTTAACTTTAAATACTTTAGGCACTTAAAACTTGAGGCACTTAAAACTTAATAAAATTGAAACATGGCATCAAAAAAACAAACAGCAACCCAAGATTTCTCAAAATACGTCCGTTGGTTTTGGATGGCATTTGTAGGAGGCATTCTATTTATAATATTATTGTTTGTATTGGCGTCTTGGGGTGTTTTTGGTGAAATGCCAGACCATACACAGTTGGAAAATCTTAAATCAAATTTGGCAACAGAAATTATTTCTTCAGACGGAAAAACCCTTGGCAAATTTTATTTAAACGATAACAGAACCCCTTTAAGCTATGAAGAGTTGCCCAAAAACTTAGTGGATGCCTTAATTGCTACTGAGGATGCACGTTTTTACGAACATTCTGGTGTTGATGCTTTTGGAACATTACGGGCTGCTGTTTTTTTTGGAAAAAAAGGAGGTGCAAGTACCATATCACAACAATTGGCTAAACAATTATTCCATAGAAGAGAAAATGCAAATATTGTTGAGAAGCTTTCCCAAAAAGTCAGGGAATGGATCATTGCCATACGCTTAGAACGCCAATATACCAAAGAAGAAATCATTGCGCAATATTTCAATATTTATGATTTTTTAAATAATGCCGATGGCATACGAAGTGCCGCTAGGATTTATTTTGGAAAGGAACCTAAAGATTTAGAGTTAAAAGAATCTGCCATGTTGGTGGGGATGTTTAAAAACTCGTCCTTGTTCAATCCTAGAAAACGCCCAGAACTTACCAGGGAACGCAGAAACGTAGTTTTGGCGCAAATGGAAAAATATGATTTTATAGATAAGAAAGTAAAAGATTCCCTTCAAAAAACAGAACTGGATTTAAATTACAATCCCGAATCGCATCGCGAAGGCATCGCCACCTATTTTAGGACGTATTTGGACGGTTTTATGAAAGATTGGATAAAAAACAATCCGAAACCTGATGGCACAAAATGGAATTTATATAACGACGGTTTAAAAGTGTACACCACTATCGATTCAAGAATGCAACTCTACGCTGAAAATGCTGTAGAGCAACACATGGCACGCTTGCAAGCCGAATTTTTTAAGCAAAATACCCCACAAAGAAATCCTACCGCCCCATTCATTGATTTATCTCCAGAGGAAATTAAAGTCTTGCTTAAAGGCGCCATGAAACAATCAGAACGTTGGAGAAAGATGAAATACGACTTGAATAAATCTGAGAAAGAGATTGAAGCATCCTTTCACAAACCGACAGAAATGGCCATTTTCGCATACAGAAAAGGAAAAGCTACCGAAATTGATACCATTTTGAAACCTATTGATTCCATCCGGTATTACAAAACGTTTTTACGTACGGGCATGATGGCCATGGAACCGCAAACAGGCCATGTAAAAGCATGGGTTGGAGGCATCAATTACCGGCATTTTCAGTACGATATGGTCAAACAGGGTAGGCGCCAAGTGGGATCTACTTTTAAGCCCTTTGTTTATGCCGCTGCTATAGACCAACTGCACTATTCGCCTTGCGATGTATTTCCAGATACGCCATTTTGTATTGAGGCCAATAAGTATGGGAATCCAGATGATTGGTGTCCAAAAAACTCTGATGGTAAATATGGAGGTACCCGAACTTTAAAAAATGCCTTAGCAAATTCTGTGAACACCGTTACCGCAAGATTGATGGATAAAGTAGGGCCAAAAACCGTGATAGATTTAGTAAAAAAACTGGGTGTGGAATCCCCTATTCCCGAAGTGCCCTCTATAGCTTTGGGAACCGCAGATTTAAGTGTGTACGAAATGGTGGGTGCCTACGCAGCGTTTGCCAATAAAGGGGTTTACACAAAACCCGTTATGGTAACAACCATTGAAGATAAAAACGGCACGGTGCTATATCAATTTAAACCAGAAACACACGATGTTATTGGCGAGGAACCCGCTTATGTTACCATAAAATTACTTCAAGGTGTTGTGGAATCTGGTTCAGGTGCCAGATTAAGAAGAACCGGACCGCCCGATCAGTTTTATAAAGATATCATCACAGGCTATCCGTATGGCTTTACAAATCCCATAGCCGGAAAAACAGGAACCACACAAAACCAAAGTGATGGTTGGTTTATGGGCATGGTACCTAATTTGGTTACGGGTGTTTGGGTAGGTGCCGAAGATCGGTCCGCACATTTTAGATCCATTTTGTATGGTCAAGGTGCATCAATGGCATTGCCCATTTGGGGTGTTTTCATGAAAAGTTGTTATAATGATAAGACCTTAAATGTTTCTACGGAAAATTTTGAAGCACCAACCAACCTTTCCATTAATGTAGATTGCTCAACAGGTTCAGGCAATTATGAGGATGGTAATGATTCTGGGAATGTACCCGATGATTTGACTTTTTAAAAACACTGGATTAATTATCCCTATCGCTTTAAAAAAAGTGTTTTTGGACAAGGATAATTATAGTAAACAACATAAATTACTCAAATCTAAATGCCAAACGCCACGTTCCCCTCCAAGGAGGGGAATGCTTCTCGTTTAGTGTTCAATTTTTTAGAATCTTTCGTGAGAAGTTTTGAATTGATGCGTTGCAATTATTTTTTGAACTTAAATTTTTTTAAAAACCCGATTAGTTTATAAGCACCACCAAAACAATAAGTTTCGTTAATTGTTATTTGTCCATTTATTGCTTATTTTTAAAGAAGAAAAACAATAGTAATGATCAATAAAAAAGTAACTGGCGTTGAAGAAGCCCTTAAAGGTGTTCAAAACAACATGGCCTTAATGCTTGGTGGCTTTGGGCTTAGCGGCATTCCCGAAAATGCGATTGCTCAATTAGTAAAACTGGGTGTAAAGGGTTTGACCTGCATTTCCAACAATGCCGGGGTGGACGATTTTGGATTGGGTTTACTGCTCCAAAAACGCCAGATAAAAAAAATGGTGTCGTCTTATGTTGGTGAAAATGATGAATTTGAACGCCAGATGCTTTCAGGGGAATTGGATGTGGAGTTAATTCCACAAGGTACTTTAGCTGAACGTTGTAGAGCGGCACAAGCAGGTTTTCCAGCCATATACACACCCGCAGGATATGGAACCGAGGTCGCCATTGGAAAAGAAACCCGTGAGTTTGATGGTAAAATGTATGTGCTGGAACATGCTTTTAAAGCTGATTTTGCTTTTGTAAAAGCCTGGAAAGGCGATGCAGCAGGTAATTTAATCTTTAAAGGAACTGCCAGAAATTTTAATCCCGTTATGTGTGGCGCCGCTAAAATTACGGTGGCTGAGGTTGAGGAATTAGTACCTTTAGGAAGTTTAGACCCCAACCAAATTCATATTCCCGGTATTTTTGTACAGCGTATTTTCCAAGGCAAACACTATGAAAAGCGCATTGAGCAACGAACGGTAAGACAAAAGGAGTTAAAAAGTTAAAAGTACTTGAAGTGCCTAAAGTTGAAGTTCTCTTTTTCATTTTAGGCAAACTTTAGGCACTTTTTACTTTAGGCACTTAAAAACTAAAAAAAAATGTTAGACAAAACAGGCATAGCAAAACGAATTGCCCAAGAAGTTAAAAACGGTTATTATGTGAACTTAGGCATAGGCATCCCAACTTTGGTTGCCAACTATGTACGCAACGATATCGAGGTGGAGTTTCAAAGTGAAAATGGCGTTTTGGGCATGGGACCATTTCCTTTTGAAGGCGAAGAAGATGCCGATATTATTAACGCTGGCAAACAAACCATTACCACCTTGCCTGGTGCCAGTTTTTTTGACTCCGCCATGAGTTTTTCAATGATTAGAGGACAGCATGTTGATTTAACCATTTTAGGTGCCATGGAAGTGTCCGAAAATGGTGATATCGCCAATTGGAAGATACCCGGACGCATGGTAAAAGGTATGGGAGGCGCTATGGATTTGGTAGCCAGTGCCGAAAATATCATCGTCGCTATGATGCACACCAATAAAGCGGGAGAATCAAAATTATTAAAACGTTGTACATTGCCATTAACAGGTGTTGGTTGTGTAAAAAAAATCGTGACCAATTTAGCGGTGATAGAAGTTACCGATAAAGGTTTTAAATTGTTGGAACGCGCTCCGGGAATTTCGGTAGAAGACATTAAAAAAGCCACTGAAGGGACATTAATCATTGAAGGAAATATTCCAGAAATGGGCTTGTAGTAATACATCAACCCTATTGAAAAGGAAAACGTAATCGATGAAATGTTAAAAGTAATTACATTTCATCGATTTTTTTATGTTTTTAACCGATATATTGAAAATTTATTTCATATTAGCAGTCCCCAAATAAACCAAACCAAATTAATAGATTTCCCCAGATCTACCATAAACTTGAGACTTATGAATTTAGCAACAAATCTACCTGAAGAACCTACATTTAATGACAGTAAATTCAAAGAAACCATGCGCGAGAATTTACGTTTTATCAAAAGTTTAATGTATTTAACTAAAAAATTATTTATGCTATAATCCTTTGGGAATAGCGTCAATTAATTTTTTGGTATAGACGGTTTTGGGCGAGCTGTATATAACATCGGCATCGTCCAATTCCTCTATTTTTCCTTTATTCATTACCAATAACTGATCACTCATATATTTTACCACAGCCAAATCGTGGGATATAAAAATATAGGTAAAACCAAAAGTTTCTTTTAAGTTATTCAGCAAGTTTAAAACCTGAGCTTGGACCGATATATCCAATGCAGAAACCGATTCGTCGCACACAATAAGTTTTGGTTGTAACGCAATGGTTCTGGCAATACCAATCCGTTGGCGTTGGCCGCCGGAAAATTCATGTGGGTAGCGGTTAAAATAATCTTCGGATAAGCCTACTTTGTTTAAAATTTCAATCGTTTTTTCTTTGCGTTCTTCATCAGAATTATAGAGCTTATGCACTATCATGGGTTCCATAATAGCTTCCCCAACAGGAATTCTAGGATTTAATGACGAATATGGGTCTTGAAAAATAATTTGAATGTCTTTTCGGAGTTTTTTAATTTCAGAATTTGAAAGTTTCGTAATATCTACTCCTTGGTATAAAATTTGTCCCGCTGTTGCTTTATCCAATTGAAGAATGGCGTTCCCTAAAGTGGATTTTCCACAACCAGATTCACCTACCAACCCCAACGTTTCACCTTCGTACAATTTAAAACTGACGTCATTTACCGCTTTAAAAGATTGAGGTTTTGAAAACCAACCTGATTTGGAAATATATTCCTTTTCAACATTTATCACTTCCAATAAAGGCGGTTTGCTGTATAATTCTTTGTGCTTTTGTTCGCGCTCTTCCGAAGTTATGATATCTGTTTTGGTTGTATCATTCAAATAATCTTGAATGGTTGGGAGCGTTTTTAATCGTGTTTTTAAAGAAGGGCGCGAATTGATCAGTGCTTTGGTATAGATGTGTTGAGGTGATTTGAAAATGGTTGAAACCGTACCTTGTTCCACAATCTCACCTTTATACATCACCAAAACTTGGTTTGCTATTTCAGAGATTAAAGACAAATCGTGTGTAATAAAAATAATACTCATTTTAGTTTCAACTTGCAACTCTTTAAGCAGTTGAATAATGTTTTTTTGCACGGTAACATCCAATGCCGTGGTAGGTTCATCAGCAATTAAAATATCGGGTTTGCAGCTAATGGCCATGGCTATCATAACCCGTTGTTTTTGTCCGCCCGAAATTTCATGAGGATACGCATTATAAACACGCTCTACATCAGGAAGTTTTACTTTTTCAAAAAGCGAAAGTGTTTCCACCTTTGCGGCTTGTTTGGATAACTTGGTGTGTTGCAATAATATTTCCTGTACCTGTTTGCCGCAGGTCATGGACGGATTTAAAGAACTCATAGGTTCTTGAAAAATCATCGCTATTTTTTTACCTCGAATTTTCTGAAACGCTTTTGAAGTTAATGTTGTTAAATCTTCTTCATTATAAAAGATATTTCCTGATGCTATTTTTGAAATTTTCTTAGGAAGAAGACCTAAAATAGCCAGTGAAGAAACTGATTTTCCAGAACCAGATTCGCCCACAATACCTAATATTTCATTTTGATATAAATGATAGGAAATGTTTCGGATAACTTCAGATTCTTTCTTGTTTGAAAAAAAACTGATTGCTAGGTTTTCTATTTTAAGTATTACGGTATTCAGCATAAGTAAATATAGCTACTTTATAAATTTTTATTAAGTAAAAAAAATAATAAAATACAACCTTTTATTTTCTTATAATTAATGAAATATCTGCTCGACGCGCTTCTTCATCGGTGGTTGCTTCATAATCAACACCGTGATAAACAGTTAAAATCCTTGTAGGATGTATGCCTTTTTTAATTAAACCTAGCTTAATAGCTTCCGTTCGCTGCATTGATAAATTCTGATTGTATATAGGATTTCCTTTTTTACTAGCAAACCCTTTTACCAAAACGTCAATTTTATCATTTTCTTTTAAAATATTTACTAAACCTAGTAAATTTTTGCTTTGTACTGGATCAATGGTTTTAGAATTATTTTGAAAATACAATTGCATTTTATAATCACTATATTTTTTTAAAAGCGCGGTATTAATTGATGAACCAGTTTTTTTTAGGTTTATTTCTTGTTGTAAAGCGTTTAATTTATTTTCAATACTTGCTAAATTATCGTTATAGTTTTCTTTCGGTAATTCTAAGTTTGAACTCTTGTTTAATAAAGTGTAAATAGAATCTAATTTAAACCTAAGTTGTTGGCTATAAGCTTTATCCTCGTTATTGGCCCTTACATTTTTTGATGCTTCATTTGCTCTGTATCGGTTTTCTGCTAGAGGTGTTACAATAATTTTTGGAGTATTATCATTCTGTTCTCTTACAAGATTCCTTAATTTGTCAATTTCATAATGTAAATCTTCAACTTCATTATTTAAAGCTGAATTATTAGTAGTAACTGCTGATGGATAATATTTTACTGTGTTGACTCTATTAAATTGATTTTTTAAATAGGCTATTTCTCTTTTTAAATCGTCTATTTCATAATTGTAATTTTGTTTATTGTCAACTGTATCTTCCAAAATAATTTTTGACGAATTTTTTTTATTCTGTTCACTTATATACATCTCCAATGTATCAATTTCATTTTGCAAATCTTCAACTTCAATATCTGGAACAGAATTATTATTAGTAGCCAATGGATTGGATTTAAACGAGCTTGATTTATTAAGTTGGTTTCTTAAATATGCTATTTCACTTTTTAAATTATCTATTTGATTTGTATTGTCGATTTTATTATTATAAACGTATTCAATTCGGTTTTCTTTAAGGCTATTTTGGGTAGCTAATTGTCGCTGTTTAGCATCAACTATTATAGCTGTAATGGAGTTTAAATCTTCCTGAGACATTCTTATAACACTTTTGTTTTGTGCGAAAACAGTAAATGAAATAAGGCTTACTAGTAGTACCAAATACTTATTCATAATTATTTTAATTTTAAATTAATGATAGTCTTTATAATTAAGACTTGAAAAATGTTGTTTGGTCACTTTTTAAAAAAGAAGTGACTTTTTTAAAAAGTTACCGTCCTAATAGTAGTTAATCTTTTTAATAATTAATTATCCACAATATGAAAACAAATTTTATCTTATTAAGCTTTTTTGCATTAGTAACCCTTAATTGTACTAATGGAGAAAAAAATGCAGATCAATCTTTAGTTAAAGATACTGCCGAAACACAAACTACTTTACAAACCAAAAACCAAGATTCAATTAATTATTATAATTCAAAACTTGGTTTATTGCGTAACGAAAAAGATAGTAAAACACAACTTATTAACAAGGTGTCTAAGCAAAGAGATTCTATGCAAATGCTTTTAACACAATTAGAAACCTCATTAAAATCAATAAATGACAAAAAAATTAATCCAGGGATAGAAGGTGTAAATAGCAAGCTAGATCAATTAAAAGGACAAAAAGAAAATTTTGAAGAGCAGACTTCTCTCCAAAAGAAAGAAGTAGCTCTAGCAACAAAAAAAATAGAAATTTTAAAAGAAGAGAAAGATGTTTACCTAGAACAAAAGAAAGCACTCTATGACAAAGGAGCACACCCATCTGCATTTATAGTGGTAGACTCATTATTAAACGGTATTAATTCTAAAATACTTATTCAAAATGATGTGGTTAAAAACATTAATAGAAATGTTGCGGATGCTGAAGAACAAATAATAAGAATAACAGGACAAAGAGATGTTTTAAGTAAGAAAATTAGAAATAATTATGATACTCAACTTATTTTAAGTGAATTTAATGCTGATGAAAAAAATAGATTAGAAACTCAATTAGCTAAAGTTAACGAGAATTTGAATGCTTTATTAGCAGAAGCTTCAAGTTTAGATACCGATTATAAATTACTGGCTTCAAAAACATCTCAATTTAGTACTATTGAAACCAATACTACTAATGATTCATTAAGTGAAAATGATAATAACTCTGAAGAAAACAAATCGGGCAAAACATCTATCGCATTAGTTACAATAATTGTACTTGGAGCTTTAATGGCATTATTCTACATTATAGGAAAAAGAAGAAAAAACAAGAAAACTAACGTAAAAAAATAAAAAATGGCAACACCAAAAAAAAGTACTAAAGTAGCAGCTAAAGAGAACACCAAAAAAGGTTTTTTTAAATCATTGATAGAAAATGTTGCAGAAAAATTAGATCATGTATCAGAAAATGTTGCGGAAGGCGCATCATTCGTAACTGAAAAAGTTAAAGAAACTACGGCTAAAGCTTATGTTGCTGGAGCAGAATTAGTTGAAGATGCAAATGAAAAGATTCATCAATTTACCGATAAACAATCATTAAATAAAGAAAAGCACAGGCTAGAAGATGCTCAATCTGAGCTAACTTCAAAGTTTGGGAAATTAACGCTTGAACATTATTTAAAAAACGATTCGTTGCACAAAACTTTTTTGAATACAAAAGCGGTAGAAACTCTAGTTCTAGAGTACAAGGCTAATGAAAAACAAATAAAAAATGTGGAAAAAGCTTTAAAAAAACTGGAATAAAAATACATTAAGCATTCATTTTTAATTAATAAAACTACGAGCATAATGCCTTAAGTAAATTATTACATGGATGTTCAAAAGGATTTTTAAAAACCCCGTAAGCGTTAAGGCAGTTTATAAAAACAAACAAATAACATAACACATGAAATACATCATAATATACATTTACATAGCAATTAATGTCTTTTTATTAATATTAAACTGGAATTTATTTTCTACATCTATTAATATTGATTTAGGGTTTGGAGTATTTTACATGCCGCCATTAATTTTAGTTCAAGTTATTGGGTTAGCAGCAATAATACTATTTGCAATACATGACGGTGTTAAAGATTTAAAACGTGAGCGAATAATTTCAGATCTTCAAAATACCATTACAAGTTTAGAGAAAGATTCCATAATAAACAATCTTAAAGACGCTTTACATAGCAAAACGGAGTCTAATAATGATAAAATTATCAAAGCAGAAATTATAGAATAATAACTGTAAGTAATTATAAATAAAATCCAGAGTTTTAAAATAGTTTGGATTTCAATCTAAAAAATATTATGAAAAAAATAAATATAGTTAAACTCATTTTACTACTTATATCAACCATTTCTTTTGGTCAAGTAAAAGATATTAGTGTAACATTATCACCAGCGGCAGAGTATACACTTTGGGACGATATGTCTGGTTTAGAAGACGGAGTATTAATTGGAGGAAAAGTGGGTTTCGGTTTTGGCGAATATATAGAGTTAAGAGCAACTTATATGCAAGCTTTAGATTTGAAAACAAATTTTAAAGATTTTGGATTAGTAAATTACTCTGATGCTTTATTTACTGCAAGAGATGTTAAACTAACTCGTATCGGAGGCGAGTTCAAAGCAAATTTTGGAACTAAAACAAAATTAAACCCTTATTTTACTTTAGGTACAGGTGTGCAAACCATACAATTAGAAAGCCAAAACGAGCAAGAGCAAATATTTGCCACTGCCGGTTTAGGTGCTAAATTTAATATAGGGAAACGTGCTGTTTTTGCACTTGAAGCGAAAAACACCATGTATAATTTTAATGCTGGTTCTCGTTTACTAACAGATGCCGATAAAACAACTTTTGGCGTTACAAATGCCGATTTTAGTGTACAACGTTTAAGCAACTGGTCTGCCATGGCATCTTTACAATTTTATTTAGGTGGACGCAAACCTGGAAGTTTAACAGAATTAGATAAAGCGTATTTAAAAAGTTTCTCAAGTGGTTTTAGCGGTATAAGACTTGTGCTAGAGCCTGGTTTAGCAAATATTACATTTGATAATGATTCTAATTTTAGAGACACTTGGATGCTAGGAGGCTATTTTGGTTTAGACTTTAATGAGTATATTGGGTTAAGAGGGTTTTATTATAAATCTTCAAAAGACGAACAGATTTCTACAGATTTCGACGAACTTTCTATGTACGGAATGGAGTTTAGAGCACGTTTAAACGATGGAAACGGGGTTGTGCCATATTTAGTGTTGGGTGGAGGCTATTTAAATACTACCAACGATTATTTAGGTAAAGATGGTTTGCCTGTTGATGGAAGTTATTTTGCATCAGGTGGTTTAGGGTTAAATATTCCATTAGCAAAAGGACTTCTCGTTTATGGAGGTGTTAGAGCGTTATTGACATCTGATTCAGATGAAGTTAATATTCAAAATCCAGACCAAATTCAAACACATATTATGTATAATTTTGGGATAAAAATAGCCTTAGGGAAAAAAGCTAAATCTCCAACTTCCGTTTATAACGAAAATTTAAACGATGCTTTAAATGAACAACAAGCTTTAAATGATGAAAAAATCGCAAAATTAAAAACTCAATACAAAGATAAAATTGCGCAATTAGAAACAGACCTAAATACAGCTTACGAAAGTAAGGATATTGATAAAGCTGTTGAAATTTTAGAAGAGAAAAAAGCAACAACAGAAGCTTTAAAAGAAGTTGAAGCGGTAGAAGTGGTGGCATCAAAAGCGAAAGTTGCTCCACAAAATAATGGTGCTGAAAAGAAAATAATTCAATCAACGCCTGCAACAAACATGAAGCAAGTTGACGAAAATGAGCCGTTAGTACAAATGACTCCTCAAGAATTTGAATTGCTAATACAGCGTATTTTAAACGAAGTTGAAAGCAATCCGTTAGCTCCTGATTTTCAAAAAAAATCGATTCGCAGCGAAAACGACGAACAAATTTTTCTTTTAAATAAAAGAGTAGAAAAATTAGAAAAACTACTTCTTCAAATCAATAACGGTCAATTAAATAATAGACAAAGCAATAGTACAAGTAGGGAAACATTAGACAGCCAACAAAGTGATAACCTATCACTTCAAATTCTTGAAAAATTAGACGAGTTAAACAAAAAGATTGATAGTAATTCTAATAAAATTGAAGCACGCCAATTGGAAAAAAATCCACAATCAATGAATATAAAACCAGTAGGAGTGGATACTGAATTGAACAATGCAAAGTATGTTTCAAACGAATCGGAAGATAATGAAGAAATAAATCCGTTGCTAACTTTTCAAGACGCCTCTTTTTTTGCTGGTTTTATGTTTGGAGATGAAACGGCTCCTGTTGCTGGCGTACGATTAAACTATGGTATTGAAAATTCTAAAATATTATTTGTGCCAGAATTGTTTTTCGGATTTTCCAATCCAACCTTATTTGGGCTTTCAGGAAATGGAATTATACCAATAAACATTAATAATACCACATTAAAGCCTTATGCAGGAGCTGGCGCAGGCTTTATAAGTTTTGATGGTAACACAAAATTTAACACGAACATTATTTTAGGCACTTATGCGAATGTATTGAATGGAAAGTTTTTTGTGGATTTTACTACTCGTAATTTGTTAGATTATAATCAACTTTCAGTAGGCTATACTTTTAAATTATAAACAATAAATTATTAAAAAAATGGAAAAATCGAATTCAGAAATACAAGAAGATTTTTTAAAAAAAATAGAAGATATTAAAAACTCTTGTGAAAGTTTAGTAGAAAAAGTTGGACATTTACAGGTAGATTTATTTAATCATCCTGATAAAGATTTAGAAAAAGCTTTAGATAAATTAAATAATGATTTTTCTAATAATCACGAATTTCTTACAGAGTTATGTCAAACTCATGAAGCTAAAGTAGAAGCTTTAAAAGAATAAAAATATTAATTACCAACATTTTATAGTGATTTAAAATATTTTAGAGGTCTGTAAAATGTTGGTAATTTTATTATATATGAATAATTTCGTCGTCAGTTAAAAGTGCGTCACCACGTAATCTTAAAAATATTTGAGCAACGGCTATGGTGTCTTTTTCGCAGTAAATAATAATACGGTCTATTTCATTTTCTTCGTAATAAACCCGATACACTTCACTGCCATCAATATCGTCTTTTGGTGATGGAATTCCTAAAACATTGGTTAATAATTTTAATGAGGTATAGCTCTTATAATCGCCAAATTTCCACAGTTCTAAAGTGTCCAAATGAGGTATTTCCCAAGGCTTTTTCCCGAAGAGGTTGAGTTTATAAGGCAACTCGATGTTATTAATAATCATTCTTCTAGCTATGTACGGAAAGTCAAATTCCTTACCGTTATGGGCGCAAAGTACGTGTTTGGTTTCGCTAAAATGTGAAATCAACAGGTTTTTAAAATCCTTTAAGATTTTAATTTCATTACCGTGAAATGATGTCACTCGAAAATTTCTTATGTCACCTCTAAACGTAAAGTACCCTACGGAAATACAGACTATTTTACCAAATTCTGCCCAAATACCTGCGCGTTCATAAAATTCTTCAGCGGTTTCATCTTCCTTTCTTTGGTATTTTGACTTGTGCTCCCAAAGTGCTTGTTTCGTATCGTCCAAATCAGAAAAATACTGGGTTTCTGGAACAGTTTCAATGTCCAGAAATAAAATATTCTCTAAATTGAGTTTTGATATCATTTATTCAACATCTTATAAGCCTCTTCAATATAAATCGAAATATCATCGGTAAACTGCCCAACACCTTGATCGGGCGATTTTCTATGTCCTAAGCGAACGATAATGACATTATCATCAGGTTCTACTATAACATATTGTCCCAAATGTCCGCGCATCATAAAAAAATGTTTGTTACCAATGTCTTTCATCCACCAGCCGTAACCATATTGTGGACTTTCCTTAAAACGTGGCGTGATGGATTTTGCGACAAAAGCAGAATCCAATAGTTGTTTGCCGTTCCATTTACCGTGGTCTTTATATAGTTTTCCGAAGCGCGCAAAGTCTCTGGCGTTACTGGAAATACAACAGAATGCTTTTGCTAATCGGTGTTCCTTATCATCCAATTGCCAAAGGGCATCGTCGGTAGCACCCATGGGCTGCCAAAAACTTTCCGATAAATAAGTTGCCAAAGGTTTTCCTGTTGCTTTTTGAATGATCATCCCCAACAATTGTGTATTCCCACTTAAATATTCAAACTCTTTTCCAGGCGTTTTTACCATTTTTTGGTTTAACATGGTTTGGGCCAAATTGGAATCATAATTGGCTCTTGCGGTTATTGAAAATGGCCCTGTATAATCTTCAACCCATTCCAAGCCAGAAGCCATAGACGCTAAGTCACCAACCGTGGTTTTGGTATAAGCATATTCTGGATAAAAATCGCTTATGGGTTGGTCTAAACTTTTAATATAGCCATCCATAATCGCTTTACCGAGTAGCGAAGTAGTGATGCTTTTTGCCATTGAAAACGAATTGGTTTTTGAGTTTTTATCAAAATTATCGTAATAGTTTTCAAACCAAATACTATCGTTTTTTATAATAACGTATGCAATGGTGCCCCAATCTTTATTGACTTTAGAAAGCCTTTCGGTTTCTTCAACCGTATTGTAGGCTTTGTGCAATGGACAAGGGTCGGTACTAGTGCCTTTTTTTATGGTATCGTTTTCAAAATACGGATAATCATCAATAAAAGCCGTATTGTGGCCTGTGAAATACACAACGCGAACACCCTTTAAAATGTAGCCATAATCAAAAATATATAGTAATGCAACAAGGGCAGCTATTACGATTACGAACCATTTAAGGAATTTTTTTAAGAATTTCATTTCATCTCATTTAGTTGAAATAAATATAGGAAATATTTTATGTATTTCTACTTTCGACTGATTGGAATAATAAAACTAAAAAAGAGATTGCTGTTTGTATGGATTTTCATGTTCCAACAACCATTGTTTACGGTGCAAACCGCCTGCATAACCAGTTAAACTGCCATCGCTACCAATAACACGATGGCATGGAACGATTATCCATAACGGATTTTTACCATTGGCATTGGCAACGGCGCGTATTGCTTTTACATCTCCCAATTGTTTTGACAAATCTAAATAAGACATGGTTTTTCCGTAAGGAATTTGCTCCAGTTGTTTCCAGACTTGCTTTTGGAAATTGGTACCTTCAGGATTTAGATTTAGGTCGAATTGGGTGCGTTTACCTTCAAAATATTCGTTAAGCTGAATGACACAATCTTCTAATTCAACAGGAATAATATAAGTGATTTTTTCTTCGGAATTGAAAACAATTACCGAGGCAATTCCTTCTTCATCACCAATAATTTTAGTGAATCCTAAAGGTGATTTGATGATGCATTCTTTCATGAAAAGGATAAATTTAGAAGACTAAATTACAGAATAATTTAAGATTTAATCTTTTTTTGAAGCCGAATAAAATACCTGCATTAAAGAAGGGCGAATATGCAAATTATAAATATTCCGATTTTCTCGAGTTGGATACACTCGATTTGAAAGAAAAATAAACACTAATTCGTTTTCCGGATCTGCCCAAACAAATGTGCCTGTAAAACCAGAATGACCAAAGCTTTTGCTGCTTGCCTCTGGTGCAGGATAAGCACTTTCAATGCTTAAAGTATCATTACCAATTAAAGGTTTGTCAAACCCTAAACCGCGATGATTATTATTTTCAGGATATTGTATTTTAATAAACTCATTAACGGTTGATTCTTTCAAGTATCGTTTTCCGTTAAACGTTCCTTTTTGACTATACATTTGCATCATTTTTGCCAAATCCATTGCAGAACCAAATAATCCAGCATTTCCAGAAACGCCTCCCAATAATGCTGCATTTTCATCATGAACCCAGTTTTTTGTAAGGTCTTTTCTGAAAACAGTATCAACCTCTGTGGGTATGATATTTTTTTCAAAGCCTTTTAAAAAAGGTAAATATCCTAGTGTTTCACAACCTAGCGGTGTGTAAAAATTGTTTCGTAAATATGTTTCGTATGAGGTTCCTGTTATATTTTCTATGAGTTGAGGATAGATTAATGAAGCTAATCCTGAATATAAATAAACTTTATTTTGATTGACTTTTGACTGACTGATTTTTCTGAAAACTTTGTTTTTAAATCGTTTATTAATATAAATATTTGAATAGGCTTGTTTTGAAAAGCGATTGTTTTTATAAGTTCTAACAAATCGTTTTTTTAATTTATCGTTTTTAACAACCTCATTTAAAAACACTATATACGGCTGTAAACCAGATTGATGTGCTAAAAGTTCTCGAAGAGTAATATTTTTTTTATCTTTTCGATGTCGCCAAGGTTTCCAATAATAGCTAAAAGGCTTGTCGAGCTCTAGTTTTCCTTCTTCATACAGTTTCATTAAAGCGGGTAACGGTCCAATTATTTTTGTTACCGAAGCCAAATCATAAATTGCTTCTAAATCAACTTTTTGAATGCTATCATAAGTATGGTAGCCATAAGCTTGGTGAAAAATAACCTTGCCTTGTTTAGCAACTAAAAGTTGACTTCCAGGAAAAGCGTGTTCTATAATCCCTCTGTGCATTATAGAATCTACTTTAGCTTGGATGTATTTAGAATCTAACCCAACAGATTCTGGAGTTTCATATTGTAATTGTGCATGTATTGCTTGAGAAAAGATAAGACAGCAAAAAGCTTGAAATAAATTTTTAAACATATTCTCGAATTACAAATTATCCTGAAAGTTAAGAAATTAATTTCACAACATCCTTCGCAAAGTAACTTGCTATAATATCTGCACCAGCACGTTTAATGGCTGTAATTTGTTCCATCATAACCGCATCGTGGTCTAACCAACCTTTTTCGGCAGCCGCTTTTAACATGGCATATTCTCCTGAAACCTGATACACCGCAACTGGAACATCCACGGCATTTTTTATGTCTCGAACAATATCCAAATAACACAAACCTGGTTTTACCATGACGATATCGGCACCTTCATCAATATCCATTTCGGTTTCACGAATGGCTTCAAAACGGTTGGCATAATCCATTTGATAGGTTTTTTTATCCTTAGGGATATCAATCATATCAACAGGTGCGGAATCTAGTGCATCACGAAAAGGCCCATAAAATGCTGAAGCATATTTAGCCGAATAACTCATAATACCTGTGTTAATGAATCCTTCTTCTTCTAAAGCTTCACGAATGGTTAGTATGCGACCATCCATCATATCGCTTGGTGCTACAAAATTGGCACCTGCTTTGGCATGGGAAATGCTCATTTCTGCTAAAATATTGGCAGTTTCATCATTTAAAATAATACCCTTTTCAATAATACCATCATGTCCGTAAACTGAATAGGGGTCTAAAGCTACATCCGTCATTACCAACATATCTGGGCAGGCGTTTTTTACGGTTTTTATGGCGCGTTGCATCAATCCGTTTGGGTTTAAGGCTTCAGTCCCTTTGTTATCTTTTAAGTTATCAGGTACTTTTACAAATAGCAACACCGATTTTAATCCCAACTTCCAAAGTTCTTTTACTTCGTTTTCCAATAAATCCAAGCTGTAACGGTAGTAATTTGGCATCGACGGGATTTCATCTTTTATACCTTTTCCCTCCACCACAAAAAGTGGTACTAAAAAATCGTTTGGTGTGATGATGGTTTCTCTAACTAAACTTCTTATGGATTCGTTGGTTCTTAATCGTCGGTTTCTTCTTAAAGGATACATGATTTTTCGTTTTACAGACCTGTCAGGTTTTCAAAACCTGACAGGTCTTAGTTTTTTCTAAACCCAATCTACAGGATTTTTTAATACTTCAATCAATTTTTCTTCGGCACTTCCAGCTTCTGGTTGATGGTCGTAAACCCATTGCACATGTGGTGGCAAACTCATTAAAATACTTTCTATACGTCCGTTTGTTTTAAGTCCAAATAAGGTGCCTTTATCATGCACCAAATTGAATTCTACATAACGCCCACGACGAATTTCCTGCCAGTCTCTTTGTTCTTTTGAATAGGGTAAATTACGTCGTTTTTCAACAATAGGCACATAACACTCCAAAAAACTATTGCCCACTTCCGTTACAAAATTATACCAGTTTTCCATACTCATGTCTTCTGAAGCCTTACAATAATCGAAAAACAAACCGCCAATACCACGCGCTTCGTTTCTATGAGCATTCCAAAAATACTCGTCGCATTTAGCTTTGTAGGTTTTATAGAATTCTGGATTGTGCTTATCGCATGCCGTTTTACAAGTTTGATGAAAGTGTTTCGCATCGTCCTCAAATAGGTAATAAGGCGTTAAATCTTGTCCGCCACCAAACCATTGGTCAACAATAGTTCCGTCTTTATCATACATTTCAAAGTAACGCCAATTAGCATGTACAGTGGGCAACATCGGGTTTTTAGGATGTAGCACTAAGCTTAATCCACAGGCAAAAAAATCAGCATCCTCAACACCAAAGTATTTTTGCATGCTATCGGGCAATTTACCATGAACACCAGAAATATTTACACCACCTTTTTCAAATACATTGCCGTTTTCAATGACTCGGGTGCGACCACCGCCACCTTCTGGTCGTTCCCATATATCTTCTTTGAATTGAGCTTTTCCATCTACAGCTTCAAGTTTTGATGTGATGGTGTCTTGTAACGTTTGGATATAGGAATAGAATTTATCTTTGATGGTCTTTGGTTTTTCTTGATTACTAAGACCTGTCAGGTTTTGAAAACCTGACAGGTCTGATTTGTGTACATATTTAAAATTATCTATGTCACCAAACAAATTTAAAATATAATTTTTTTCTTTTGAAATAAAGTTGACATTTCCCATTAAGTAGGAATGGTAAGATGAAAATTTATAATCTTCAAAATGATCAACAACATGGTGATTTTCAGAGTTTTGGTGATTTTCAGGGTTTTTATGAATATAAATCACTAAGTTTTTTAAATACGCTTCATCAGTAATTCTTATTCTTTTATAAGGCCTTTCAAATAGTGTTCCCGTTCTATTTTGTTGTTTATTGAATGCCTTTGCGTAAGCATTAAAAAGGTTTGAAAAAGCTTGAGTTACCAATGATTCATCTTCAATTATTCTAACAATGAGATGAAAATGATTGTTCATTAAGCAATAGGCTAAAACATCAGCTTTTTTATCCAAATGTTTTTTTATTAAACTCAAGAAATAAGACATATTATCTTCATTTTGAAAAATAACATCACTGTTTATTCCTCGATTGAAGATGTGATAATAATGATCTTTTTCTATTTTTTCTAAACTCATTTTTGTTGAAACTTTTTGTTAAGACCTGACAGGTTTTTAAAACCTGTCAGGTCTGCTTCGAGTTGATAGCTTCAACCGTTTTTGTTGTAGCCGCAGTTACCGAAAGTGGCAATACTAATATAACACCAATAATTGGAATTAATAGGAACAACATAAATACGATGCCATTGCCAATGGCTAAACCACGATGTTTTTTAACAAATTGTACACTTTCATGGTATTTAAAATGGCGCTCTAAAGTATAATCCATATTACCGAAGCCTGCATAATAGGCTTGTACAAAAAACAATAATATGGTTGAAATAATGCCAATTACAGGTATAAAACCTAAAAGTAAAATAGGAATGGTTAAAAGCAGTTCTATACCTAAATTTCTAACATTTATACGAATACCTCGCCAAAGTTGTTGGGAAAAAGAGGTGGTTCTGTGGGCATGTGTTTTACCAACTAAATGGGTTTCGATTTTTTCGGAAACCGGACTCATAAATGGAGCAGATAGCGCCATAATGATGTGTTTATAAAGCATAATACCAATAAGCACAATAAACAAACCACCAATAATATTGCCTATGGTGGTAAAGGTTTCTTTACCCCATTGCCAAACCCAAATTTTTGAGATGTAGTAGCCTATATTATCTGATAAACTATATGCTGAAACGCCCACTAGAATCGCAATTAAAACACTAATAAGCATAGGAATTGCAAAGTACTTCCAGAGCTTTAATTTTGATATTAAACTAAAGGCTCCGAAATAGGCTTGTATTCCTAAGGCTATGTTTTTAACCATTCCTCTCCTTAATCCTCTCCTTAGGAGAGGAAACTGTTATGTTTATAAATAAGATTGTTTTAATTTCGATTTCAAAAAGTTTCTCTCAATGATATCGAGTATGAGTTTCTCCCCTTTGGGGAGATTAAGTGGGGCTTTTATATTCCTTTACCGCATCAACAAACGCCTTAGCATTTTCTAACGGAATGTTAGGTAAAATACCATGGCCAAGGTTTACTATGTATTTGTCTTTACCAAATTCGTTTATCATTTGATGAACCATTTTTTTGATTTCGGCTGGGGGCGATAATAATCGTGACGGATCAAAATTTCCTTGCAGCGTGATGTTTCCGCCTGTTAAATAACGGGCATTTTTTGCTGAACACGTCCAGTCGATACCTAACGCGGAAGCACCAGATTTCGCCATATCGCCCAAAGCAAACCAGCAGCCTTTTCCAAAAGCAATTACCGGGGCATCATTTTTTAATGCATCGATAATTTGTTGGATATATTGCCATGAAAATTCCTGATAATCTACGGGAGAAAGCATGCCTCCCCACGAATCGAACACCTGCACCGCATTACATCCTGCTTTTACTTTTTCCTTTAAATAGGCAATAGTGGTATCAGTGATTTTTTGCAACAATTTATGCGCAGCCACGGGGTTGGTAAAACAAAATTCCTTGGCTTTATCAAAATTTTTACTGCCTTGACCTTGCACGCAATAGCAAAGAATGGTCCACGGAGACCCTGCAAAACCAATTAGCGGAATATCATCATTTAACAATTCTTTAGTGGCTTTTATGGCTTGATATACATAGCCTAACGCCTCTTTAACATCGGGCACGATCACATTCTCCACATCTTTTGAAGTACGAATGGGGTTTGGAAGGTACGGGCCAAAATTGGGTTTCATTTGCACCTCAATGTTCATGGCCTGCGGAATCACCAAAATATCACTGAATAAAATAGCCGCATCCATGCCATATCTTCGGATGGGCTGTACCGTAATTTCACTGGCAATTTCTGGTGTTTGGCAACGTGTAAAAAAGTCGTATTTAGCTTTTATCTCCATGAATTCGGGTAAATAGCGTCCTGCTTGGCGCATCATCCACACGGGGGGGCGTTCCACAGTTTCTCCTTTTAATGCTCTTAAAAATAAATCGTTCTTTATCATATCTTTTGTCATTCCTGCGTAGGCAGGAATCTTTTTAATTATTCAACTCATTTGAAATTTTTCAACTGGTAACAAAATGATTGATTTTCGCTTCCATCCAAAAAATGTAAATCAGTTCATTTCTAAATATTCTTTTTTCTTAAATCATATTCTTCTTCACCCATACAATAGTTTTCTATGTCCTTATTATTCCCATAAACCACTAAAATATCATTATTTTGAATAACGGTTTCGGGTGAAGTGCGACCTATGGTTTGTTTAACAATGGTTTTTTTTCCTATTAAATTCTTTTTTTCAATTTCGCGGATAATGGTAATTAAGGTTAAATGGTATCGGTCTATGGAATCTAATTCCTTAAGTGTTTTATTGTAAAATTCCTTTTTAGCTTTTACTTCAGAAATGGTGTGGTTGTCATCTATCTGATAATTTTCCAAAGTAGACTTAAAGTTGATCTGCTTGGTAAGGCGGTCTGCCGAGTCTTGTTCTGGATGTACAATACTATTGATTCCCATAGCTTCCAGAACCGTATCGTGTATAGGTGATAGTGCCCGACTTATAATTTTAACATCGCATATTTTTTTAATGATAGCGGCGGTAATAATGGCGGCGCCTTCGTTTTCGCCAATGGCAACAATTACTTTGTCGGCATCTTTTAAGGGCACCGCTTCATAAGCCAATTCATTGGTGGAATCCATACAAATGGCATGCGAAATTTTATCTTTTACAAGATTAATTTTGTCCATTTGCTTATCAATAGCTATCACTTCATTGCCAGTTTCAGTCAAACTCACACATAAGGACATTCCAAAATTTCCAAGTCCGAAAACAATTATTTTCATCTTTTACAATTTAATTTATCAAAATATTTTCTTTTGGGTACTCATAAAACTGGTGGTTTACTTGGCGTAATAGACCAATCATTAAATTGAGCATTCCAATTCTGCCTATAAACATAACGGCTATAATAATATATTTGCTGGTTTCAGCAAGTGTTGGGGTAAAATTCAAACTTAACCCAACGGTACTAAAAGCCGAAAAACACTCAAAAACCACGGTTAACAACGGGGTCCCTTTCGGTTCAATAATCAGTAAGGCCATAATAGCCATGCCAATTACAATTAAGGAAATGGATAAAATAGCAAAGGCCCTTGATGTGGATTCTGCTGAAAAGCGTCTTCCAAAAACCTCTATCCTGCTTTTTCCTCTGGCAATGGCAAATATGTTTAAGGTAGCCAATGCAAAGGTACTTGTTTTTATACCACCCCCGGTTGATGCTGGCGAAGCCCCAATCCACATTAAGAATATAACAAATAACAATGAAGGCACCGTCATTTGCGTATAATCCACCACATTAAAGCCCGCGGTTCTGGGCGTTACCGAACTAAAGGCTGCATTTGTTAATTTTCCAAATAACGTGCTGTGGTCCAATAAGGTATTGTTGTATTCTGAAATGAACAAGAAAACCCATCCCACAAACAGCAATATAAAGGTGGTATAAATTACTATTTTAGAATTTAAGGTAATAATAGGAACGCGCTTATGAATGAGTTTTTTATTGAAAAATTCCAGCACATACGTTTTTAAGTACTTATAAAAATTGAATATGATATGATGACCCAGACCTCCAAATACAATGAGCACCATAATGATCCATTGAAAGAAATAGTTGAAACGGATACTTTGGTCGAATAAACCAGATGAAAATATAGAAAATCCTGCGTTACAAAATGCCGAAATGGAATGAAATAAAGAAAAGAAAAATTTGTTGGGTATTGACGCATTATTTGTAATGGAAAAATAGATAAAAAGCCCTCCGATTATTTCAATGGCCAACGTAAAAACAACCACATTTAATGCCACCCTAAAGACATCTTTCAGGCCTTCATGCGCCAAAAAATCCTTGGTGTTTAAGCCTTCTTTAAACGAAGAACTTCCTCTAAAGAAAAAAGCAAAAAACGATGTAAATGTTAAGATCCCGATCCCGCCCAATTGTATAAGCACCAATATGATGGACTGACCAATAATTGTAAAATCCACACTGGTATCTACCACGGCGAGTCCTGTAACGCAAACGGCACTGGTGGAAGTGAATAGGGCATTTGTAAAACTAATGCCGTGGGGCGTAGCGCTAGGCAGCATGAGCAAGAAGGCACCAGCTATGGCTAAAATTGTAAAACTGCCCACAAATACAATGGCTGGATTAAAATAAACATCATAAATGTACCTCACAAAAACAAATAGCCTTAAAAGGAAATAAAGGATTAAGCCCCCTTCAAGAATTGGTTTTATTTTTTGTAGGATGTAATGGTAATCATGTTTAATATGGACTATGGAAACAATAAGGACCACTAAAAGTAAAACCGAGATAATAACGATGTTTACAAAAGCAACATTTTTACTTTTTTTGTACTTATATACAAAAAATTTAATCGCATTAAAAAGCAGTAAAAAAAAGGAAAGTATTATTAAACCCGTAACGTGCGGGGTGGTGAAGTTTTCGGCGAAATCGTAACCAAAATCAAATACAATAAAAAAAAGAACAATGATATCGAAAAAACGATACACATAATTGAGTAATGATTCTCTTTCCATTTTAGTAATTTAATTCATTTTAGGTAAAACATAAAAGTTATTAAGTGGAATGTTTTAAAGTTACAACGAGTTTATATGCAATGGTTGGTTGCGTATGTAAACAATCTAGAACTAGCAATTAATTAGGGTACGGTGTTGTATCCAGTTTTTTTTTTTCATTTCAATATGGTTTTTCATTTCAGATGTTTTTTCAAATCCGAGATTCCCATAAAATTTTTGAGCTTTAATATTTATCTTGAAAACTTGTAATCGAATTAGTTTTTTTTCGGAATTGGCTTTTTCAATAATTTTTTCCATAACCTCTTTTCCAATTCCTAAATTCTGAAATTCTTTTTCTATAAGTAAATTTTCTATATAGATTTCATTTTCAGTTTCTTTGAGCACTAAATATCCTATTTTTTGTTGGTTTTGCTCAATTATCTTTGTTTCAGAAGCAATAAATTTTTTTTTGTGGATTTCCTTTTGGTACGGTTCGTTCCAACCCCATATTTTTTCAACATATTCTTTTATCGATTTACTTTTAATTCGATATGTTATTTCTAAGTCCGAGTTTTTTGCGTTTCTTAAATTCAATTCAGCGTTCGATTTATCAAATTGGTTGCAATTGCCTAACTAAACATAATACTCATTCACCAACTCAATCACACTTTCCACAGTTGGTACTTTGGCAATCCTAACATCCTTAAAATATTTTTTGGCTTCTTGTGCCGTGGTTTCGCCTATACAAAATGCCTTGATTTCAGTTTTATTTTTTTGAACAAAACTTTCAACTGTAGAAGGACTGTAAAACATGGCGACTTCAACGGAAGCATCCACTTTTACGCCATCGTATTTGGTTTGATAGGCTTCAACCTCGGTTACTTTTATATTGTTTTTTTCTAAAACAGTTGGCAAATCATCCAACCTTAAATCGCTGCAAAAATAAGTAACCTCAGTACCTTCCATATAATCTACTAAATATTCTGCAAGTTTTTTAGCGTTGTTTTCAAAGTGAGTTACTTTACCAATTTTTTGTTCTACCAATCTTTTGGTACGACGACCCACACAATAAATATTTTTAAACTGAAGTTCTATGGGCGAAAAGTTGGTAAGCAACGCTTCCACCGCATTTTTACTGGTTATAATAACGTTTTGAAGCTCGTTTTTTAAGAACCGAGGATGTATTCTATTCAAACTTATTTTAATAAAATCAGCACTTTCTGCCACTACTTTCTCATGGAACAATTGGCGTTGCCCTTCGGTAAACGATTTGGTAGAATATACATTCGTCTTTTTAGTGGATTTCTTAATGGCATCCATCAAACGTTTGCCACCGCGCTCTATAACAAATTCGGCGCAAAAATTAGCAATATCGTGGTGTTCGCCAACTTTTTTAACGCGGGTCACATCAATTCTTTTAGTGCCATCCACACTCAACAAAACGCCTTTAAAGTTTATTTCTTCGTCTTTAATGTAAGCCAAAGCACCAATGGGCGCCGTACAGCCACCTTCCAATTTGTTTAAAAACTCGCGCTCAATAGTGGTGCAAATTTCGGTTTCTTCATGGTTTAATTCTTTGCATGCAGTACGCACAAATTCATCTTCCGCCAATGCGGTAATCATGATGGCGCCTTGTGCGGGTGCAGGAACCATCCAATCTAAATTAATGGCTTCTTCGGGTCGAACACCTATTCTGCCAATACCTGCCGCCGCGAAAATAGCTCCGTTCCAATCCTCATGATCTTCCAGTTTTTGTAAACGCGAATTCACATTGCCTCGTAAATCTACAATAGTATGTGTTGGGAAACGGTTGAGCCATTGGGCTCTTCTGCGTAAACTGCCAGTAGCAACAACGGCTTCCTTCGAGCCTAAAAATTCTTCATTATTTTTAAAAACCAAGGTATCGTTCACGTTACCGCGTTTTAAAACTGCGGCTTGTACAATGCCTTTTGGCAACACGGTAGGGACATCTTTTAACGAATGCACTGCAATATCAATGTCGTTGTTTAACATGGCGATATCCAAGGTGCGCGTAAAAATGCCTGTAATTCCTAATTCGTATAGGGGTTTGTCTAAAACCAAATCGCCTGTAGATTTTACAGGCACCAATTGTGTTTTATGACCTAAATTTTCGAGTAGGCTTTGTACTATTTTGGCTTGCCATAACGCTAATTCGCTATCGCGCGTACCAATTCTTATAATTTTAGACATGTATTGTTGGTTCTAACTGAAACACTTTTTTTATGAGTTCCAGACTCTCATCGGTAGAAATGCCATCGTCTTTTAAATGATGCGCAAAGTGATTCGTTATTTTTTGGATGATATTGTTGCTGATCAATTCTGCCTGGGCTTCGTTAAAATCGGCACTTTTTTTACGTTGTGTTTCCAATTCTGCCGTAGCAAAATCGTGTAACTTGTTTTTTAAGGCTTTTATGGTTGGCGCAAATTTTCGAGTTTCAAGCCAACCGTTAAATTCGGCTTTTACTTCTTCTATAATGGCTTCCGCCAACGGAATGTGTGCTTTTCTTGCCTCTAAGGTTTTATCTGTAATTTGGGATAGATGGTCTAAATGTACCAACGTAACATTATCCAATTCTTCAACATTTGAATCTACGTTTTTAGGAATCGATAAATCTAGAATTAAAAGCGGCTTAAGGGTTTGAATGATGTGTTTGTCAATGGTGGGGCGTTGCGCACCGGTGGCAACAATTAAAATATCGGATGTATGGATTTCTTCCTGTAAATTGGCGTAATCCTTAACTACCAGATTGAATTTCCCCGCAATTTGTTCTGCTTTATCTTTCGTTCTGTTAATTAAGGTAATATGTTCGTTTTTGGTATGCTTTACTAAGTTTTCGCAAGTGTTTCTACCAATTTTCCCTGTTCCGAAAAGCAAAATATTCTTGTTGGTAATGTCTTTAACCGTATTGAAAATATATTGTACCGAAGCAAAAGACACCGATGTGGCACCCGATGATATGTCGGTTTCATTTTTAATACGCTTGCTGGCTTGAATGACGGCATTTACCAAACGTTCGGTAAAATGATTTAACAAACCAAATTCCCTAGAAACACGAGTGCTCTTTTTTAACTGACTGATAATTTCAAAGTCACCAAGAATTTGACTGTCCAGACCAGAACCTACACGAAACATGTGCGCAATGGCATCACTGTTTTTATACACATAGGCTACTTTTTGAAATTCCTCAACCGTACCTCTGGTGTTATCGCAAAGTAATTGGATGAGTTGGAACGGATGTTCTGCAAAGCCGTAAATTTCGGTACGGTTGCATGTGGAGGTTACCACCAAACTTTCAATAGCATTTTCCTTGGCTTGGTTAAGCAATGCTAATTTAGCGGCTTCATCCAAACTAAAGTGCCCCCGTATGTCGGCATCGGCTTTTTTATAACTTAGGCCAATGGCATAGAAATATTTGCTTTTAGAAATGTTATATTGGTGCATTGTTGGTTTTATGATTCCGAAAGCAAATGTATATGTATGATTATTTAAAAAGTAACGCTCAAAGAACTTTTAGTATCGTTTGTGGTTTTTTAGGGCGTTTTTAATCCAAAATATGATAAATGTCATATTTTTGCAGTAAATTCAATGTGTTTTGACTAATTAATTTAGAACAAATCTAAATAAGATGATTATAAATAACGATAAAAGTTCGCAGAAAAACAACGCTATAAGTCCTTTTGAAGAAACTAAAGTAGAAGAAGGTTTTTTGGTTTTGGTTTATAAAAATGATGGAAACGAAACGCAAAGTCTTATTAAAGAAATACATAGCGATTACATCCAATTTCATTTTTGCGTTAAAGGTACCAGTAAATTTGTTTTTAACGAAGGGCGTTATGTGCTAAATATTCTTGAAGAAAACTCTTTGTTATTGTACAATCCACAACGCAATTTACCCATTAATCTTGAGGTAAACCGAAATTCTTGGATGGTTTCTGTACTGATTTCAATAAAAAAATTTCATGGATTGTTTTCGCAGGAAGCCGATTATATTTCATTTTTAAATGAAGACAACAAAGACAAAAAGTATTATAAAGACGGCAGCATAACGCCATCCATGGCCATTGTTCTCAATCAACTGATCAATTACAATCTCAATAAATCCATAAAGGATTTGTATTTTAAAGGAAAAGCCTACGAACTATTAAGTCTGTATTTTAACAGAAGCGAAGAAGCCAATATTGAGCAATGCCCGTTTTTGGTGGATGAGACCAATGTGATTAAAATTAGAAAAGCGAAAGAAATTATTGTCGCTCGAATGGCAGAACCACCAAGTTTACAAGAACTTGCAGATGAGATTGGGTTGAACCTAAAAAAGTTGAAAGAAGGGTTTAAACAAATCTATGGCGATTCGGTGTTTAGCTTTTTGCTGGATTATAAAATGGAAGTCGCTCGAAAACTTTTGGAATCGGGCGAAAACAATGTCAACGAAGTCGGATTGAAAGTGGGCTATAGTACAGCAAGCCATTTTATTGCTGCTTTTAAAAAGAAATATGGCACAACACCAAAAAAATATATTATGTCTTTGAGTTAGGTTCAAAAGTTTGTCTCGATCTTAAAATTTATATCTTCCATAATCAACCCTTACATGGATTTAATTAGGTTGAAAACTATTTTATGACCACATAAAATTATTTTATTAACTATTTTTTTACGAAATTTAAATTCATAAATTTAACAGATGAAAAAACTATCACTTCCTATTCGGTTTGGGCTTATTACAAGCGCTATATTAATTGCCTATTTTTTAATTTTAGCATTATTCCACAAGCACATCAACCCTGTTTTCAGTTTTTTTAATGCAGTTATTACGGCATTTGGGATTTTTGGAGCCGTAAGATTGAGCAAGCAGGAAAACTTGGAAGGTTTTACCTATGGCGAAGGTTTTAAAACAGGCATCATTACCGGTTTTGTTGCAGCCGTAATATTCACCATTTTTTTCTTGGTTTATGCTACCGAAATAAATCCTGATTTTTTACCGGAATTACTGCACACTATCCATGGTGATTTTAACATCGATATAGGCATGGTGACCTTTGTTGTGCTTATAATGGGGCTCGCAACCACGGTAATCGCTACACTAACCGTCATGCAATTTTTCAAAAGAAGCAAAAATATTTCCTAAAACAAATAAAACGTTTGTAGATTGATTAATTAGCAGTATATTTGCACTCATTTTTGAACAAAATTAATTAATAAACACGTTACGCTATGTACGCAATTGTAGAGATAGCAGGGCAACAATTTAAAGTTGTTAAAGACCAAAAGGTTTTTGTACACCGTTTACAAACAGAAGAAGGAAAGCAAGTGGCTTTTGACAATGTTCTTCTTATTGGTGATGGTGATACTATAACTGTAGGCGCCCCAGCTATAGACGGCGCTCAAGTAGGAGCAAAAGTCTTAAAGCACCTAAAAGGTGATAAAGTGATCGTTTTCAAAAAGAAAAGACGTAAAGGTTACCGTAAGAAAAACGGCCATCGCCAATCTTTAACTGAAATCGTAATTGAAAGCATTGCTGCTTCGGGAGCCAAAAAGGCTGCCAAAGCTGAAAACGAGGGAGCCAAAAAGGCTGCCAAAGCTGAAAACGAGGGAGCCAAAAAAGCCGAAAAACCTAATGCTGAAGAAGCAGCTCCGGTAAAAGAGGCAAAAAAAGCTGCTGCTAAACCCGCAGTTAAGAAAGACGTTGAGGTAAGTGAAAATTTGGTAACACGTGCAGAGCACCGGGCTGAAGAGGCACATATCGAAATCAACATCGATAAAATACTTCACAGTATAGGTACTGCTTTGAAAGCAGATGCTGATGATTTGAAATTGATCAACGGAATTGGTCCAGTTTACGAAGTGAAACTGAATGAGTTGGGTATTTATACCTTTGAGCAAATCAGCAAGTTGAAAGCTGCCGATAGAGAAGGTCTTTCTGCAATCGATGGAATCACTCGTGAGAAGATTGAAGCTGAAGAGTGGGTAAAACAAGCAAAAGCGTTGCTGAAAAACAAACAATAGAATTATTAACTATATAAAAACTTAAGACAATGGCTCATAAAAAAGGAGTAGGTAGTTCTAAGAATGGTAGAGAATCAGAATCAAAACGTTTAGGCGTTAAGATTTTTGGTGGTCAAGCTGCCATTGCTGGAAACATTATCGTAAGACAAAGAGGAAATACACACCACCCAGGTGAAAACGTGTACTCTTCAAAAGACCATACATTACACGCCTATGTTGATGGTGTTGTAAAATTCACTAAGAAAAAAGATGACAAATCGTATGTTTCTATAGTGCCTTTTGAAGGTTAAGAAACATATTCTTTAACTTATTAAACCCTTTCTGTTTTCAGGAAGGGTTTTTTTGTTTACTGCAAATCAGTTTCCACAAACGCTTTAGGAAACACAATCCCGAACGGATCCTTTCGGTCGATGAACGATAAAAATGATTTCTTTTTTCCGCAATTCAGCAAAACTGAAACCAACAAAATAACTTAGGATAATTTTTGGATATAACCTTTATGAAATCCGAAGGATTTTTATTGCTTTTATTGAAATAATTCACTAACTTAGACTATTGCATCTGCAATATTAAGTTTTTGTTCCATTTAAAATATTGATTATGCTACCTCCATTTAGATCTGAAATCAGAAACTCCCCAACACAGCAAACCATAAAGATATTTTTGAGTGATGAATCTTTGGATGCCCAGATTAAAAATCACTTGGAAAATTTTACGGAAATTGACCTCATCGAAATCAATGAAACCGTTGAACAAAACCACGCCAGTGAAAACCTTACCGTTTTTTTAAAGGAAACGAGTGATATTAATAGAATGAAAGCCTCTATTGATTCTAGTTTGTGGTGGTATTTTGAAGAAGATTGGGTGGATTGATTATCCTTTCCAATCCATATAAACCAGCACATCATTTATACATTTATCCAGTTCGGTTTTTATGTCGCGTTCCCAAAACCTAAAAACGGTATAATCCATATCTGTAAGTTGTTGGTTCACTTCGTGGTCGCGCTGTATGTTCCGCTCTATTTTTGGTATCCAAAATTCCCTATTGCTTTTTATGGTTTGTTTGCGTTCGTTCCAATTGTAACCATGCCAAAATTCACCATCAATAAAAACCGCTAGCCTGTACTTTTGAATGGAAATATCGGGTTTCCCCGGAAGTTTTTTATTGTTCACTCTATATCGAACGCCTTTTTTCCAGAGGGCTTTTCTAAAAATCATTTCAGGTTTGGTGTTGGTGCCACGAATTTTGCTCATTATTTTTGAACGCTTTTTCGTGGTGTAAAAACCCGATTCCTCATTAAACCGAGGGACTTTTATTTTCTCTTCGCTATAACCCATAACCCGATATGAATATAACACTCTTATTTTGACTTTTATATCAAACTAACAGCGAAGGGATAAACAAGTTAGTTAATATAATTGGTTTCCAAAAAGTAATTTACAATGGCTTCTTTCATTAAAACACTTTGTTCGCCTGCTTTTAAATGTGGCAAGGTTTCAATGGTTTTGTAATGTGGCCAACCCTCGGCATCCACAAAATCGAGTTCATAATAGCCATAAGGCGCCAACAACTTGCAAATGGCAATGTGCATTAAATCGAGCTTATGGTCTTTTTTAAATTCCCTGTCCAATTGCCCTAATTCTTGCACACCTATTAAGTAGATAATGGCATCAAGATCGAGGGGGTCTCCATCGGCAAATTGGTTGGATAGTTTTTTTACTACCAATTCCCAGCGCTCTTTTAATTGTTCGTCTCTAGACATTTTTATGTTCAAAGTTTAAAATTCCAGGTTTCAAAGTTCAAAAATCTAAAATTCGTTAATCGTTAATCGTTAATTATTCGGTTTCAAAGTTAATGAACCTTGCTATTACTTCAAGGTGTTGCTCTTTAAAAAGAAGAGAAATTAATTATATTTACCAAAATTGTTTTTTATGAATGTTTTGGACCTTGTTTTATTGGCGTTTTTAGCTTTAGGTTTTATTAGAGGTTTTTGGCGTGGACTTTTTGTTGAAATAGCGTCGCTAATAGCTTTAGTTGCTGGGGTATATGGCGCATTTCACTTTAGTCATTTTGCAACAGAATTTTTAAAGGAAAAAGTGGATTGGAATGAAAACACCATAAACATGGTCGCATTTTTTGGCACATTGATCCTAATCATTTTAGCCATTGCCTTGGCTGGAAAAGCCTTAACAAAAATGGCCGATTTTGCTGCATTGGGCTTGGTAAACAAACTATTGGGCGCACTTTTTGGCGGATTGAAAATAGCAGTCGTTTTAAGCGTGTTGCTCATTGTATTTGAAAAAATGAACAGGAACGTTCCGTTTACAACTGCAGAAGATAAAGAGGAATCGGTGCTTTATAAACCTGTAAAATCCATTATTCCGTTGATTTTTCCGAAATTAATTGTGAACGGGAAGCCTATTGGAGAAGAATTGGAGGATGAAGAAGCAAATCCACAAAATGGAATCCTTCCACAGAAATGACAAATGACGTCAAAAGGTTAATCCAAATGATAAATTTCCATGATGTCTCTTAAGTATTTCTCAAAATCTATTTTTAAATCTATCAGCTTTCCTGTGTGCACATCAAAGACCCATCCGTGCACTTTTAATCCTCGATCTCTATACGCTTTTTGAACGCTAGAAGTTTTAATTAAATTTACACATTGTTCTTTTACGTTCAATTCAACCAAACGTTCGTATCTTTTTTCTTCATTTAGAACACCATCCAGTTCCATTTTATGAATTCGGTACACGTCTCTAATGTTTCTTAACCAAGGGTTCAAAATACCTAAATCTGCCGACTGCATTGCTGCTTTTACACCGCCGCAGCCATAATGCCCACAGACTACAACATGATTGACCTTTAAATGCTCCACGGCATAAGTGACTACCGACATAGCGTTTAAATCGATGCTAATGACCATATTGGCAATGTTACGATGTACAAAAGCTTCGCCTGGACCTAGGCCCATTAATTCCTCGGCGGTAACCCGACTGTCTGAGCATCCAATAAATAAAAGCTCGGGGTTTTGCCCTTTGCCCAAATCATCAAAATAATTGGCATCAGACGCTAATTTTTCCTTGATCCACGCTTCATTATTTTCAAAAACCCTATCTAAGTCCATATCGTATTATTTCTTCTAAAGGTAACTCAAAATAATTAAAGGGCTTTAATATCTGCTGATGAAATCCAACCTGCTTTACCGTCTTGCAATTTGATTTTTTTCCAATTATTGACCGAATCCAAAACCTGAACCTTGGTGCCTTCATGCAATATAAACGATTCTTCGCTTCTGGAATTTGGTTCATTCTTTACTTTGCTCTCCTTAGCAAACACAATGGCTGGTTGGTCTTTTTTATCCAAGTTGAATTTATGGAACGCAAATAGCAGTGATACGAACATTAAAGTTAGAGCCGCTATGCTTCCCAAAAAAGCCAATCGTTTTCTTAATGAGGAATAGGCAAAATAGTAGATTAAAAACAATATCACGAAACTAAACACGAATACAATGGCTGCTTTTGCCCAACCATCAAAGGGCATGGTATTGGTGGCCCTATTTAAAATTTTAGACAATCCTGCTTCTGGAATCACACCAACCGCATCAATGGTCATGTTTTTTGCAAACGCTAAATTGTTTTTAATGTCGGCATCATTTGGTGCCAATTGCAATGCTTTTTCATAAAAATAAACGCTCGGGGCCACATTACTTAACTTATAATGGGCATTGCCTAAATTAAAGTACAGCTCTGCCGATTGGTTTTTGGTGCGCAAAATAGCTTCGTATTTATTTATGGCTTCCGCATATTTTCCTTCGTTATATAAAGCGTTTGCTTGTTCAAAAAGGGCTTTGTTTTGTGCAAACAATCCAAAACACAACAAAAACGATAGTATGTATAATATCTGCTTCATCTTAACGTGCTTGTTTATCAATTAAAGAAATGGTTTTCGCCGCTTTACTATAATCTTCTTGCATGGTTACAATATCAATGGGTGTGTAACGGGCCAATTCACAGCTTTCCAATATTTTATTAAAATCGACAATGGCTTCATTTTCTACACCTTTATTGGCCAACAGTCCATTGATTTTTTCTTTGCTTAAATCGCTGGTTTCAATATGTAATTTTGCTTTTAGATAATGATGCAATGCCTTCTCTAAAGCAATGTAGAAAGCTTCTTTTTTACCTAATGATTTTTTTGCGCTACTTAAATATTTTTTCGCTAATTTATCGGCTTTTCGTATTCTATTTCCGTAAACATCGGCATCCCTGGTCGCTTTTTTATTCCGAATGGCGATGGCCAGCGGGATGGCTAAAAAGGGCAATAACAATAAGCACCAAAACGTAGTTGTCTTAAAAAAGCTGGGTTGGTTTATGCTTGTAAAATGGGAACTGGTTTTAATAAATGCAAATTGATCTTTATTCAGCACCACGGGTTGTTTTCCATTATTAACAATACTACCAGCATTGGAATTATTTAAAGGCCCATCCAACACATCGATGATAATTTCATCGGATGCTATTTGTTTATAGGTCTCCGTTTTTAAATCGAAATATGAAAATGACACAGCAGGTATGGGATATTTACCTTTGTATTGTGGCACCACGGTATAACTATCGGTAATGCTTCCCTGCATGCCCGATAAGCTGGTGTTTATGTTTTCGTTGTGCTCGGGCTCATAAACCTCTAAAGAACTTGGTAACGTTATTTTAGGAAGCTTAAATAGCTTTAAATTACCATTGCCCCTTACACCCACTTTTAGCTGTAACGACTCTGAAGCATCCAATACTTTTTTGGACGCGGTAACATCAAAACTGAAATCGCCCACGGCTCCGGAAAAATCAATGGGTTTTCCGGCCTCTGGCAACGGTTTCACGTCAATGGTTTTGTTTCCTGCCGATACCACCTTATTAGCGCGACTCATTAAAGGGCTTCCAAAAATATCACGTCTGTTGGTAGGTACGCGCAATGCAATATCCAAACTTAAAGGTTCAATATCTAACTTCCCTGTTTTTTGTGGATACAACACCGTTTTTCTTAATACCAAGAAGCGGTATTCCTCACCATTGTAAGTCCCATTTTGAACTTTTTGCCCTTGGGTATCTATATTTTGGCTCCAGAAATCATTAAATCGTGGACTGTCTATTTCATTCCAATTCTCAACTGCAACTGTTGGCGACACGTACAACTTGTAAACCACGGTTATGGCTTCGTTTAAATACGGGTTTGTTTTTGAAATTTCTGCCACTAAATGAATACTTTCCGATGCGATATAATCCGGATTGTTGGGATCCTTTGGAATATCTACCGCAGCCGTAACTTCAATTTTAATGGGCACCGTTTTGTATATTTCGCCATCAATATGTATGGTGGCCTGTGAAATGGTGAAATTACCGCGCCCTTTTGGTGCCAAAAAATAGCTATAGGTTTTTTTAAAACTTCTAACGCCGTTGATCCAGGAATTACTAACCGATTGGTTGGGACCGCCAACAACCGTAAAATTTGAAAAATCGGGCGGACTAAAATTATCACCATCCTGGTTCATTTCAAAATCTATACGCAAACGTTCGTTTACACCAAGTTTTTCCTTACTCGCTTTGGCTTCAAACTTAACTTGCGAAGAAGCCATGCTTGTAACTAAGAATATTATTAAAATGGATATATATTTCATAATGATTTACGATTTGTGATTTACGAAGTAAGATTTTGAAATTATGTAAATCAAAAATCGTCATTCGTAAATCGTCATTCGTTTTACCAATCTTTTTCCGTTTTTATTTTAACGCCTTTTTGCTTTTCGGCATTTATTTTTTCTTGGACTTTTTGTTCTTGATTATTCATGGCTTCCAACAAATTTTTCACTTGTTGTGGCGACATTTGCCCGGGTTGGGGCTTTGGCTGTTGTGGTTGTTTCTCTTTTTCATCGCCTTCCTTACCCTGATCTTTTTTGTCATCTTTAGGGTTGCCTTTATCATCTTTCTTATCGTCGCCCTCTTTTTTATCTTTATCGCCTTCGTCCTTTTTATCTTGGTCTTTTTTGTCGTCGCCCTCTTTTTTGTCCTGATCTTTTTTATCGTCTTTCTTATCCTTGTTTTGGTCGTCTTTTTTATCGTCCTTGTTTTGGTCTTCCTGGTCTTTTTGTTGCTCTGCACAAATTTTTGCCAATCCTAAATTATAACGTGTTTCTTCATCGGATGGATTGTTTCTCAACGCATTTTTATAGGCTTCAACAGCTTCTTTACACTTTTTATTCTGCATTAAAACATTCCCAATATTATGATAGGCTTTATGCTTTTCTTCTTTTGAAGTCGATGTTTTAGCCGCTTGCTCTAATCGATACAGCGCTTCTTCAAAACTTCCTTTTTTAATATAGGAATTCCCTAAATTGTAAATACCAGCAACCGAATTTGATGTCTCTGAAATAGCTTTCCTATACTCCATTTCGGCAGAAACAAAATCTTTATCATTTATTAAGGTATTGCCTTCGTACACATAGTTATTCGCCTTTTTTTGTGCTGCCAATAACGCTTTCTTGTCTTGCTCTTGCGAAAAAGACACGGTGGCTGTTAAGGTTACTAATATTATAAGATATTTCATTTTAATATTTTTATTTACGATTTACGATGGCGTTGTCCATTAATGTTCTTAGTTCAAAAAATCGTTAATCGTTGATTGTTGTTCCTTCTTGTGCATTCAATTTTTATGGATTTTAGTTCCTATAACTAAAATATCTCATAGTATCAAAATAATTACTACTGTTAACCCCTCCGCCTATCGGCATACCGAAATAAATTCGGCACAGGCTTTCCCCTTAAAAAAGGGGAGGAATTATTGAGAGGATTATTTTTTTAATAATTTTTAATAAATTAAATTTTTGTCATGTACTCAATTTATAAATGTATAAAACCTATTAAAAGTTTACCGTTAAAGGATTTATAAAATATCTTTGAAATTATTAACGATTAACGAATGTTGATTTTTGATTGCTGAATTTCTAATTGGTACTATCATTAATATTCTTATTTCAAAAATCGTTAATCAAAAATCGTTAATCTTTACAGGTTTTCGTTAAACAGATTCAGCTTTTTCAACCATGCTGTTTTACGTTCCAATAAGAAAATATCCAACAATAATAAGAACACCGCAAAGCCTAAAAACCATTGAAATTGGTCTTTAAACTCGGCATATTGTTTGGTTTCAAACTCCTTTTTATCCATCCCATTTAAAATCTCACCAATATTTTTAACCACATCATTCGTGTTTTTTCCGTTGATATAAATTCCATTGGCTTCGGCGGCAATATTTTTTAGCGTTTCTTCATCCAAACGGGTTATAACCGTTTCACCTTGATTATCCTTTTTATAATTCAAAACAATGCCGTTTCGCTTTTCTGGTATGGGACTTCCTTTTACATCGCCCACACCAATAGTGAAAATCCGAATGCCTGCTTCACTCGCTTCTTCGGCCACTGCTGCCGCTTGTTCGCTATGGTCTTCACCATCTGAAATAATAATAAGCACCCGATTGGTCTGTTCTTCATCATCAAAATAAGTGGTTGCCAGCTTAATGGCTTCATTGATGGCGGTTCCTTGCGAGGATAGCATATCGGTATTCATGCTTTGAAGAAACATTTTAGCCGATGCATAATCGGTTGTGATGGGCAATTGCGGAAACGCTTTTCCTGCGTAAGCAATAATACCCACGCGGTCGCTTGCCAAATTATTAATGATTTGGGTTACCAATTGTTTTGCTTTTTCCAATCGGTTAGGAGCAATATCTTCAGCAAGCATACTTTTTGAAACATCCACCGCAAAAACAATATCAACACCTTCACGCTTTACGGTTTCCAGTTTTGTACCAATTTTTGGGTTTACCAAAGCAATGGCGATAGATGCGAATGCTAAACTTAACACGATGATTTTTAAAACCGATTTGAAGAGTGATGCATTCGGACTTAATTTTTTGAGCAATTGTTTGTCGGCAAACTTTCGTTGGGCTTTGTGTTTCCAAATTTGAAGCACCAAAAAGAATAGGATGATTACCGGAATAACCCCTAATACCCAAAACCATATTTTTTCGTCTAATTGATACATCTTTTTTAGTTTTCAGTCGCAGTCGCAGTCGTAGTTTTCAGTTTCTCCACTTGGGTGGTTATTTGCAACTTCCTGTTTTTATTTTTTATCCCTTTTGTTTTTCTTCCTGTCTCCCGTCTTCCGTCTATATTCTATTTTCTTTTCTCTCTTTTCTCTTTTCTTTGTTCTCTCTTCTTTTTAAACAAAACTCCTAAAAAGCGTGTTGCGCAACAGAAATTCTATGAGCAACAATAACCCAGCTAATATTACCAATGGGCGGTACTTTTCGTCATAATTGTAAAACTTAAACTCTTCTACATCTGTTTTTTCAAGTTTATTGATTTCGTTGTAAATTTCCTGTAGTTTTTTATTATCGGTCGCTCTAAAATAGATGCCTCCGGTTACCCGCGCTATTTCTTTCAATAAAACCTCATCAATTTCAACTTGAATCCGTGCATATTGAAACTCGCCATTTCTGGGGTCGATAGCCACTGGCGACAGTGCCATTCCGTTGGTTCCCAAGCCAATGGTATAGGTTTTAATACCATATTCCACAGCCAATTCGCTGGCTATTTTGGGGTCTATAAACCCTGTATTGTTAACCCCATCAGTCAATAAAATAATAACTTTGCTTTTCGCTTTACTATCTTTCAATCTGTTTACGGCGGTGGCCAACCCCATGCCAATGGCCGTTCCTCCTTCAATAATGGTGTTGTACTTAATATCCTTTAAAGAACGCAGTACAATGGATTTATCGCTCGTTACAGGCGTTCTGGTATAGCTCTCGCCAGCATATTCCACCAAGCCAATCCGGTCGTTTGGCCTGCCTTTTATAAATTCCGCAGCTACATTTTTTAAGGCTTCCAATCTATTGGGCGATAAATCTTTTGCCAGCATACTAGCCGAAACATCAATAGCCATCACAATATCAATACCGCGGGTGGTTTTGGTTTTAGAAGACACATCAACGGATTGTGGTCTTGCCAACGCCGTAATTAATAATGCCAAAGCCAATAAGCGTAAAATGAACAGCCCGTGTTTTAATTTTGGCAACAAAGAACTGGTTGTTTTAAAACCCTTTAAACTCGATATTTTAAGTTCCGCCGTTTGTTTTTTATGCTTAAAAATATACCACAGTATCGCTATTGGCAACACTAAAAGTGCCCAAAACCATTGTTTATTTACAAACTCAATACCTTCAAACATTATTCTTCTGCTTTTTTAAGTTCGACTGAATTTAAAATCCGCTCCACTATTTTGCTTGCGTACACATCATCTTTTCTCCACGACATGGAAATACTCTGAAGTACTTTATTGGTTGAAAATTGTAAAATGACATATTCCCCTTCATAAAATTTATCAGTCGAGATTATTGGGAATTTTGCCGAACCATAGGTTTTTAAGCCCTCTGCGCCGTTTGGTGTTACAAACTTCTCGTTTTTCACTAAAATATTTTGAACCCCCATGGCTTCAATTTGCTTGATCGTTTTTTCGGATGCTTGGATTAAATCTATCGGTTCTTGGGATTCTTGTTTTAGTACCGTTGTTGAAACGTTAATATTAAAAAAATCCAACAGACTTCCGTATTGAAAATTGGTAACGTCCATTTGGGCCTTAATTTCGTCCGGTAAATTAATTTCGGTACGTTTCAATACTTTGGGCGTAGAAACAGTAACCGGTGGAAATCCATACGCACTGGTTACCCATTCGCCCTCTAAAAGCTCAATACTATCATGACCAATAAGCGTGTCTTTTACATAACCAAAGCCATATTTTATAGAGAAACCAACAAAAGTTGCCACTAACAGAAAAACGCTTATCAAAACCGTGATAATAATTTTTTTGCGCTTCTTTTTACGTTCCAATTCCCCACGGTACTTTTCATCTAAAAGTTTTTCCTCTTCAGTAGGTTCAGGCAAGGCTTCTTTTACATGGTCAATCTCAATATCAATGGTGTTTCTATCTAATTTAGCAAGATCTACATCCACCGCAGATTTAGCAAATTTTACCAAATCGGCACGTTTTAAAATGCTCTCTAAATTTCTAATATCTTCATTGCTCAGTTCTACTTGGTTGCCTTCTTTGAGCAATTTCAGTCTGTTTATCAACTCATCCGTAGTGCTCTCCAAAGCGCGGTCGTACACTTTTTCATCAAGATATTTTCTAATGATAAATGTAAGTTCGGAGTAATAATCTTTTATGGCCGCAGATTCCAAATAATGACTTTCATCCAATTTTTTTAAGGCTAACTTCGCTCTGTCATACGGTGGTAACAAGGCAATTTGTTCTGCTTCGCTCAGTGGTTTTTTTCGCCAAATAAACCAATACATCAAAAACCCGATGATGCCAATTATTAGAAGCGCCATCAACAGATATTTCCACCAATCGCTTCCTTGTTTTTTAACTTCAATAATAGGTTTTATATCGAAAAGCCCTTGTTTTGTGGTATCTACAACCACATTATTCACTTCAACCTTTAAAGAATCGGTAAAAAAAGTTTTATCGCCAATAATTATTTTTTGCCTAGGGATGGTGTATTTACCAGAATCAAATTGCGTTAAACCATATTTTTTAATAAGACTGAATTTGTCTTTGTTTTTAATGGTATCAACAGCATACGATTCAATCATTTCCAACGGCGAAAATGTTTGTCCTTCAGGAAAAACCACCAAACTATTTGGCTCTGATTCCACTGAAATTTTATAAGTGATTTGCGCACCGATTTTTATTTTGGTAGAATCGATTGAGGAAGTTACTTGTGAAAAGGAGAAAAAAGATGATAGAAAAAAGAAAATAGAAAAAAGACGGCAGACGGCAGACCTCCCGATAGCTATCGGGAAACGGAAGACCGAAGGTGTTTTGCTCATAAATCGTAAATCGTACTTCATAACTCGTAAATCCCTTTATCCTCTTCTTTTAAATAAATCGTAAATCGTACTTCATAAATCGTAAATCGTACTTCATAAATCGTAAATCGTACTTCATAAATCGTAAATCGTACTTCATAAATCGTAAATC